>JBKBWH010000056.1:0-10000 GCA_046289115.1 Candidatus Kryptonium sp. | reverse complement strand
GACAGGTGTAAAAACAGTTGCCCATATATTCCCAATATGAATATTGTGAACCTTAACATAAGCAATCACCCACAATATGCACCACAGAAAAATTAAATAAGGATTAACAATAGCGAAAACACCGAGTGATGTCGCAAGCCCACGACCACCATAAAAACTTATCCAAATGGAAAAATTATGCCCAAGAACAGCTGAAAATCCCGATATCAAAGCTATAATCTCATCCCCGCCAAACAAAACTTGCGAAACTTTAACTGAAAGAACTCCTTTTAAAATATCAATTAGAAGAACAGAAATCCCAATTAAAGCCGAGCCAGAAACTTCATACGCATTTAAAGCCCCAACATTTCCACTTCCAGCTTTGCGAATATCAATCCCTTTAAACGCTTTAACAAAAATAAAAGCAGTTGGAACCGAGCCAAACAAATAACCAATTAAAAAACCACCAAGGTATCTAATCATGACAATTCAGAATAGGCTTAATTCAATTTTTGGTGCTCTCTCTTCACAAAAGTTAATAAAACAAATCCACATAAACAAAGGTTTTAAACTTGTCCGAAATCGCAAAAAATTGCTATCTTAAACTCAAAAAAAGCAAATGTTCAAAGCAACTAAGAAGTTAAATGCGGTTCTATCATTCGTAACTTTTTTAAAAATTTTAACAGCCCAAACTCCAACCGAAAAAGATAGCTTATGCATTTACATAGATAGCACAAAAACGGAAAGAATATCGGAGCCAATTGAAGTTGATACGAGCAATAATAAGATAACGGTGGGAAAAGTTTTGCTTGGTGCAACCGCTGCGTTAGGGATTCCATTGACAACTGGAATTGCTATTTTAAGTTTATTCCCTCCTTCCTTTGTGGTGGTTGAAAATTTGGGAATCTACAATAATGGAATTGGGTTTGAAACAGCCATTGGATATGGAGACACGACAAAACTAAGGTTCTCAAAGCAAAGGTTGATTTTTCAATATTCATACATTGACAATTTTAAAAGTAGAGTTCTTCTTGCCATAAATAGAGATTTTTTGCTGAGAAAATTTGGTCCAGCTGAAATTTTTGGGTTTGGTTTCTCAGTTGGAATTTTTGGATGGACAAACTTCAACGGAGTTAACACTGTTGGGGTAGAAACTTCGGTATGGCTTGGGAACGCAATGAACATTCCATATCTTCTTCTTTTCCCTCAGCATCATCTTTTTATCAAATTCAGAAGAGGGTTTGAATTAGGGTCAAGGTTTAGCGTAAACGAAATCAACATTGGGTTTTCAAGCTCATTCACTTTGAAAAAATCCATCCCAAGTAGGGGCAATCACCAATTGCCCAAACAAAAAACACAATCCAAACGTACGGTCAATTCACGAATTACCCTAACCATAAAAACAATTTGAAAATTTACCCAAACAAAATAAAACCGTAGGGGCAATTCACGAATTGCCCATTATCGTATGGGCATATTGCCATACGCCCCTACACCAATACCACATTGTACGGGCGTATTGCTATACACCCCTACTTCACCAAAACCATCTTCTTAACACTTGTAAACTTATTCGCTGACAAAACATAAAAATATACACCACTTGGCAGATCAAAAGCATCAAACCTTACACGATACCTCCCTGCTCCCAACCTCTCATCAACAAGCGTCCTCACCTTCCTACCCAAAACATCATAAACCTCAAGCTTTACATCCGTAAACTCAGGTATGTCAAACTCTATCGTTGTCCCAGGATTAAAAGGATTTGGATAATTCTGATAAAGTGAAAACTCTTTCGGTATTATTCTCTCATCTTTCTCATAAACATCAAAGTATCACCCCTCCCTCACGATATACTCCAAGCCCTCCTCCTGTCCCAATCCATTTGTTCCCTTGTCCATCTATTGCTATGGCATAAACAACATTACTTGGCAGACCTGAATTTGATGTGTTATAAACTGTCCAATTTACACCGTCAAACTTTGCTAAGCCTCCTCCCCATGTCCCAATCCATTTGTTTCCTTGCGAATCTATCGCTATTGCATAAACCCAATTATCTGGCAAACCTGAATTTAACTTATTATAGTTAACTTTCCCACCCGTAAGCATATTTACCTTAACTAAACCTCCAGTTGTCCCAACCCAAATTTAATCACCCTCAATCGCAAGCGTAGTAATATAATCCCCAGCGGTGAAATTTACCCACTCTGGATTTTGACCAAATGAAAAATTGAAAACTAAAACCGCAAAGAAAAGAAATAATAAAATTTTCCCCCGCATAACTTTCCTCCTTTTTTAATTTTTAACTCTTCACCAAAATTTAAAAATTACTTTTGTTTTTGTCAAGACCCCCAAACCTAAATCTCAAAACTCCAAAGCCTCAACACACACACATCAAAACAATATTACCCCTCTCAAAAATGTACGGGCGTATTATCATACGCCCCTACAATTATAGGCAATTCACGAATTGCCCCTACCTCACCAAAACCATCTCCTTAACATCAACATATTTACCATTCAAACTAACCCTGTAAAAATAAACACCGTCCGGCATCCAAAGTGCATCTAATCATCTTCCCAAATTCAACCAGCTTCTAATTTGTTTCGTTTAGGTTAAAATGATAATTGATAAATTACCGAAAATCCAAGTTTTGTAACAGGTAAATTTTTACCTGTAATCGAAATCCCACTATACTCATATTCCCCATCAGGTCCATAAATCGTCCCTAACTTACACCATAAAGATAAAGGTCCAGATTTGTAATTGACATAAGGTAGCAGTGATAATCTATTTCTTGATAACTCAAGGAATTCGTTGTCTATCTTTAATTTTGTTATAGATGTATATACAACATCAATACCAAAACTAATTGAAGCCAATTTTGATAAACCAACTTTATATCCACCACCAGCCGCTAAAGTAATATGATCCCCCCAATCAATGGTATAATTTTTTTCACTCCTTTCAAATGTATATGCATAATCTAAACTTATATGAAACATATGAAAATCACTCAAACCCGCCTTAGAAGGAATATTAGCCTCTAATCCAATTAGAATGGCATTCTGCCTATCTGAGTTTTGTATTTTACCACGTAGAACATCCATCTTTGGTCCTAAATCAAATTGAAAACCAAACTTACCATTTATGAAAAGATATGAACCCCCAATCAGCAATTCTAAGTATTGTGGTGAAAATCCACTACTACTAATAAATGGTTCATCATTTGAAAACCGAACTTGTGAAAAGTTAAATCTACCACCTATATAAAGTTTTGAACCTATTTTAGGAGCAAAGAAATGGTATCTACCCTCAAGCCCAACATTTAATACTGAATGAGTTCCAGCAAAATTTCTTCGCTTGCCTACATTATCATAAAGTTGACTTGTAGAGCCATATCCTAGCTCTAAACCCAACTCTAAACCAATGGAGGAACTTTCAGAAACTCCATCCTCACTTGCCATCGCCCTATAACTTGGAAAAGCCCCAAAATTATCCACACGCCTTAACATTTGCGCATTAAGAAATGTAAACGACAAAATTAAAATAAATACAAGAAATAATTTCTTCTTCATTTTGTTTCTCCACTTTTATTTAAAAGTTCCAACCCATCCCCATCTGGATATAAATAGCGCCATAACCACTTTGGTAAACACCATAAAATTTCATATATAACAAAAAACCCACCCTTGTTTCAACATCAAATCCACCTGCTAAACCTATACCAATACTATATGGAGGTGAAAAAGTGCTCAGAAGAGGGTTTAAACTAAGGTCAAGGTTTAGCGTAAACGAAATCAACATTGGGTTTTCAAGCTCATTCACTTTGAAAAAAATCCATCCCAAGTAGTGGCTACTGCAACACGCCCCAACACTTTGTCATTCATACCTCAACGATTCAGCAGGGTCAACGCTTGCTGCCTTCCATGCGGGATAAACACCAAAAATTATCCCAACAATCGAACAAATCACAAAACCAAGTATAACCCAATCATACGGTATCGTCGGACTGACCTTTAAAATCAACGCAAGGATATTCCCACCAATGACGCCAAGAATTATACCAATTATCCCACCAAATTGGCTCAAAGCGATGGACTCAAGCAAAAATTGTGTTAAGATATTTCTTTTCGTTGCCCCAACAGCTTTCCTTATCCCTATCTCACGAGTTCTCTCGGTGACGGAAACCAACATAATGTTCATTATTCCAACCCCAGCTGCAATAAGAGCTATCATACTTATAACAAGGGCTCCAATTCTTAACGCAAATGTTAAATCATTAAACTGTTTTATCAAAGATTCATTCGAAAAAATTTCAAAATCATTTTCAGCCCCCGGTGGAACTTTACGAATGGATCTCAAAAGAGCGGTCACTTGCTCAACCGTTTCATCATATAATTCACGGCTTCTTGCTTTAACAAGTATGTTTAAACTTCTGTTCTTTCCATAAAGATTTAAAAATGTTGTAAGGGGAATTACAACGAAATTATCCGCCTGACCCCCAAATATCCCACCCAACTCTTTTATCACACCGACCACAACAAAATCAAACCCATCAATTTTTACCCTCTTACCAATTGGATCCGTGTTCGGAAAAAGTTTCTTAGCAACATTTGCACCAAGAACCACAACAAATCTTGCAAACTCAAGGTCATCCTCAAATAAAGCCCTCCCCTCTTGAATCGTCCAATTATTCGTCAAAAATCCTTCGGGCATCTCACCCTGAACAAATATATTCGGGTTAGTCCTCACATCACCATATTGAACAACTTTTGGACCCGTCCACGCTTCAATTGCTACAACCTCAGGAAGAGTTGCATTTTTAGCTACATACATTGCCTGTTCGTATGTAATATCTTTTCTATTTCTATACTTCGCCCAACCTGAATGACCAATCATAACAGCGGGATATTTTTGAATTTGAAATGTATTCGCCCCAAGAAAACTCAATGAGCTTTCAACATTTTTTTGTAAAACCCTTACGCCTGTCATTACGACGATTATTGAAAAAACCCCAACAATTATACCAAGCAAAGTCAAAAATGTTCTCAATTTGTTCGCCTTTACCGAATCCCACACCATAATCAAACTTTCAACTATCTCAAACCAGAGAATTTTCCATCCACTATTTGCCATTTAAAAATCAACCTTTGTTTTATTCATACCTTAACGATTCAACTGGATCTACTTTCGATGCCTTGTAAGCAGGTATAATTCCAGAAACAACACCAACAATTATTGAAATGAAAATTGAAAGAAAAGCGACCCACAACGGAAGCGAGGTTGGAAGAATTTGATTAACAACAAAACCGAGTATAATAGCAAAAATTAATCCAATCACGCCCCCAAGCAAACTTATCATAATCGCCTCAATAAGAAATTGTATTAAAATCACTCTTTGAGTTGCCCCAACCGCCTTTCTGATGCCAATTTCCCTAGTCCTTTCCTTCACAGAAACAAACATTATGTTCATAATTCCAATACCACCGACGATAAGTGAAAGCACAGTTATGCCAAGCCCAACAGCACCGATAACACCAACAGTTTGATTATAAGCATTTAAAAGCAATTCCTGTCTGTTAACTGAGAAATCATCCTCCTGCCATGGCTTAAGCCGTCTCAATGTCCTCATAATCCCTCTTAATTCTTCCATTGCTTCTTCTATCTCATCCATGCTTCTGACTTTAACCGTGATCGTCGCACCTGTCCTCCATGGAAACATCCTCATAAATTGACCAATCGGAATATAAACCCTGTCATCCAGCGATGCAAGTCCTAAAAATTTACCCTGTTTTTCCAATACGCCGACAACTCTGAAAGTTCTGCCAGCAATCTTCAAATCCCTCCCAATCGGGTTAACATTGCCAAATAATTTCTCAGCAATTTCAGCCCCAATGACACAAACAGGTCTTTCTGCCTTCACCTCAACTTCGCTCATAAATCTACCGATTTCCACCGAGGCACCAGCGGTATAAATAAATTCATCCGTTGTCCCGATGACGATAACATTTTCCATTGAGTTGCTTCCAAACCTAAGGGTTGATCTACTGAAAACAGTAGGTGCTACTGCAACTGCATAAGTTGATCTTTCTTTTATATCCTTGGCATAACTTATTTTGATCTCGCGACGATTTCTATATTTCCACCAATCCTCTCCAGCAAACCAAGGCCATTTTTGAATGTAAAGAACATCCGCACCTATCGCTGAAATACTTGAACGAAACGCTTCACCAAGCCCTTCAATCGTCATATTCATCAATGTAACTGAAACAATTCCGATGACGATGCCAAGCGTTGTAAGAGCAGAACGCAATTTATGAGCCCAAATCGATTGAAGCGCTATCTTTAAACTTTCTTGCAATTGAAGAAGAAAACCCATCACTGTAAAATTTTTCTTTTAATTATCTCATCACCCTTTTCGTGCGATGAGCCTATCAACAACCCTTTCATCGCTTTCAATCATACCATCCCTAATTCTTATAATTCTATGTGCGTGTCTCGCAACATCAGCTTCATGCGTGACTATGATTATTGTATTCCCCTTTGAATGAAGTTCATCAAACAATGCAAGAATTTCAGCCCCGCTTTTTGTGTCAAGATTGCCCGTGGGCTCGTCTGCAAGGATTATCGATGGCTTATTTACAAGCGCTCGGGCAATTGCAACCCTTTGCCTTTGACCACCCGATAACTCATTTGGTTTATGATGTAGCCTATCACCAAGCCCAACTTGTTCAAGCGCTTCGCGAGCTAATTTCTTTCTCAAATCTCCCGGAACACCAGCATAAATTAACGGCAGTTCAACATTATGCAAAGCATCAGCTCTCGGCAAAAGATTAAACAATTGAAAAACAAATCCAATCTCTTTATTCCTTATCCTCGCAAGTTCGTTATCGTCAAGCTCACTAACATTTACACCGTTTAAGAAATATCTCCCCGAAGTTGGAGTGTCAAGACAGCCAATGATATTCATAAGCGTTGACTTCCCAGAACCAGAAGGACCCATTATAGCAACATACTCACCTTTCTCTATCTCAAGATTTATCCCTCTCAACGCATGGACTTTTTCTGCGCCAAGGTCATAAATTTTCACGACATTTTCAAGTTTAATTAAAGGCATTTTCATCTCCGTTTTTATGATTTTGTTTTTGTTCTCTCTTTTTGCACCCTAACTTTAATACCATCTTCAAGTTCCCGATTTATAGCCTTGAAACTCCCGACAACTACTTGTTCATCACCTTTCAATCCATCAACTATCTCGACATACATCTCTCCACTTATACCTCTTTTCACCGGCACCATTTTCGCAACCCCATTTTCAACTATAAAAACAACCTCAACCATATCATCCTTGCTGTTCTTGTTTGAACCACCTGAACCAGATTCATCGGAAACATCCTTAACAGGTTTATTCTTTTTCAAGTTTCTAACGGTGACCGCTTGAATTGGAACTGCAATTACATTGAATCTTTTCTCGGTTTCAATATCCGCTGTGACAGACATACCTGGGCGAAGTGCTATATCTTTATCCAGTATTCTAATTCTCACTTCAAAATTAACAACCTCCTCCTGTGTCCCTAATCCCTTCGTTTTTGCTGCATTTGATATTTCATAAACAACTCCCTTAAGCTTTTTCTCAGGGAAAGCATCAACCGAAAGAATAGCTGTATCCCCGATTGAAACATGAACAACATCTACTTCGCTGACATCAACCCTTGCCTCCATTTTGGAAAGGTCAGCCACAACCATTATCACTGTTCCTGCCATTTGACTTGTCCCAACAACCCTTTCCCCAACCTCAGCATTAATTTGAGTTACGATACCATCAATCGGTGAATAAATCACAGTTTTTGCAAGGTCTTCTTCAGCCTGCCTTAATGAAGCACGCGCTTGTTCAACCGCTGAAGAAGCAGATGCATACTGCGCTTTCATAATGTTGTAGCTGGTGCGTGCGTTTTCATATTCGGCATCTGAAATTAACTTTTTATTGTAAAGTTCTTCAGCTCTTTTAAATTCCGATTCGGCTTTTGAAAGATTTGCCTTTGCAATCTCAAGTTGAGCGAGCGCTGATTTCAAACTTGCTTCCACAGCCTCCTTTCGAGCAATGTAAAAGTCAGGTTTTATCTTTACAAGCAATTGCCCCTTCCTCACACTTTGCCCTACCTTAACAGGCATCTCAACAATCTCACCGCTTACCTCCGCACTTATTTTAACCTCAACCTCAGGCTGAATTTTCCCCGTTCCAGTGACAATTTGAGTTATATCTCTTCTGCCGACTTCCTCAACCTGAACAGCTACAACTTTTTCACGTCCTCCGCTTAAAACCGCAGCAACAACAGATGCAAGAATCAAAACCGCAATCCCAATCAGGACAAAGAGCCTTCTTTTCCTTTGACTATTATTTTTAGGCATTTGTTTTAAAGTTACTTTTTATTTTTAAATTACGAGAGCAAAATAAAATTTTTTTTATTCAACATCAAGTTCGCCAAGAACATATTGAAGTTGAACTTTTGCAACAATATAACTATAAATTGCATTAACTCTTGAACTAACAGCAGATGTATAATTTGCAGTTGCAATCAAAAGGTCAAGCAATGTCCCTGCACCGATGTTATATTTTTCTTCCGCCGTCTTTAAATCAAGTTCCGCTGCTTTAACTTGACGCTCCGCCACCTCTATTTGTTTCATCATTGATTCAAGATCAAGAATTGCTTTCTTAACATCAGCGGTTATCTGCCTCCTTGCCTGCTCAACTTGAACTTCTGCATTCTTAACATTTATTTTAGCCTGTTGAACTTGCGTTTGAAGCTGCAACCTATCAAATATGGGAAAGCTTATACTTATACCCCAACCCATCGAGCGATTCTTGGCCAAGGTTGAAAGTTCATTGCTGTTTAAATTATAACTCGCCGAAGCAGAGATTGTCGGCATATAACCTGACATTGCAACTGTAACACCTGACTTGGCAGAGTTCAAACTTGCAATGGCACTTTTATAATCTGGTCTTGTTTCAATAGCCTTTGAAATCATAGCATCAAGATTTTTAACCTGTTCCCTTAAAGCGCTAAATTCAGTTGTATCAATTTCAATTCTAATCGAGGGGTCTTCAAATTCATACTCATCGGTCGGTATCAAGCCAAGATAAACAAGCAAATCAGCTTTCGCCTTGTCATAATCCGCCTGCGCCCTTATGAGAGCAAGTTCATCATTCCCAACTTGCACCTCCTGCCTGTAAACATCAGCAAGAGAAACTGAACCAACCCTGTTGGCTTCAACTATTCTCTCAAGTTGTCTTTGACTTCTTTTTAGGTTATCCTCAGCAACTTTAAGCAGCTGTTTATTCCGCAAGACATTTAAATAAAGTTGATAAGTTTGGAAAATTACCGATTGCCTTGTCCTTTTGAAATTATAATCAGCGGAAAGATAATTTGACTTCGCTCTGTTCAATGAAGCAAAGTTTGCGAAGCCATTGAAAAGTAAAACACTTGTGCTTGCGGTTGTTGAAAACGAATTCAAAGTTTGCGATGTCCTGAATGGAACTGTGCCAAGCCCAGGGATAAATGTTAAATCCGACTCCCTTCGGGTTCTATTCCAATTCCCCGAAAGATTCAAATTTGGCAAAAATACTCCATATGCCTGCGTAACGCTTGCAGATTGCGACTGCGCCGTATATTCCGCCTGTTTTATCATCGTGTTGTTATTAAGGGCGATTCTAAGGCACTCAGAAAGGGTTAATACCTTTTTCTCCTGCCCAAAAGCAAAAGCCGAAATTAAGACGAAAAACAAAATTAATTTTTTCATCTCTTTCATTTTTTTTGTTTTAAAAATTCGACCAAACACCTACACCTTTGTATTTCTCTTGTGAAAAGGTGTGGTGGAACTCACCTTAATCTATTTTAATTTGACGAAACTTTCAAATCATTGTTTCACTCTCCTTCCCAAACCTCCACCACCTATTAGTATCTTAACATAAAATCCATTTATTTCCTGCTTTGGACTTCCCCTTAACTCAATCTCACC
>JBKBWH010000055.1:0-10071 GCA_046289115.1 Candidatus Kryptonium sp. | reverse complement strand
GAACAACTGCTGTAGAGTGTAAACTTTTAGGAAGAAGGTGTATCGGACTTGATATTAATGATAAAGCCATTGAGTTGGCGAAAAAGAATTTAAACTTTAGTATAGAATCACAGCAGTTAACTTTTCTTGACGAAAAAAACAATATAGAAATTTATGAACCAACCCTTATGATTGGAGATGCAAGAGATTTATCCTTTCTACCGGATAACTCAATAGATTTAATCTGTGCTCATCCTCCTTACGCAAACATTATCCATTACACTGACTCTAAGGAAGGTGATTTATCATTTCTTGATGTTGATGAATTTCTAAAAGAAATGATTAAAGTTGCTAAAGAGAGCTTTAGGGTGCTAAAGCCAGGAAGACAATGTGCTATTTTGATAGGGGACATAAGAAGAAAAAAACATATAATTCCTTTAGGCTTCAAACTGATAAATGTTTATTTATCCGCTGGTTTTAAATTAAGAGAGCTTGTCATTAAACGACAACACAATTGTAAAACTACAGGCTTCTGGTATGCAAAAAGCATAAAATATAATTTCCTCCTTTTGGCTCATGAGTATTTGCCAATTTTCGAGAAACCTAAAACACCTTACCCTATAAGTGCAGGAGAAAAAGAAACAGAATATGGTTTGGTTGTTTCAACATTGGAGAAACCATCACTAAAGAGAAAATTAAAGAAGCTTGAAACCACAACAGTATGGATTTTACCAAAGAATGACTTTGAGGAGTATTTAAACAAAAATGTAATTGATAGATATTCAAATGGTAGAAATTACTCAATTATAACTTTTGTCTCTTATCCCCAGAGCAAGGTAAATTTTACTGAAAAAATTGAACAAAGTGGTAACAAGGAATTACTTTTTGTCAAGTCCCCATTTTTGAGTGATACCTCTTCTCGCTCAAATATTGAGCATTATTTAAATAAAATCAAAGAAATTGTAAACCGAGAGTTACCTAATATAAACAAAGGTGGATTTTTGGTAATCCAAACTCAAGATGTAAGGATAGATGGATATATAGAACCCCTTGCTATAAGGTTAGTAGATATGCTTACACATAATAATTTGTGGCTTAAAGAAATTGTGATAGTTACTCAAGATGAGTCCAATTTTATCAAGCAGAATTCGGGGAATTATTTAAGAATAACTCACCAATATCTAATTATTTATGAAGTGAAGGGATGACGAAAATTTTTAGGTGGATAGAAACAATCTACTATTATTTGGTATCTTCCTACAAAATATGGAAAGTTAAACGCTCACAGAAGGACGACCTTGTTTACATAACTAAGGAAAATGTACGTTTTGAAGTTTACCCTGGTGAGAAATCGTCTTATGATTTCATTGTAAAATTCAGAGAACCAAATAAACGAGCAAGAACACCTGCTCATGTTCATTTGATTGTGGAGTTGTATGTGAAGCATGCTTATAATCCATCTTTGACTTTAAAACTCAAAGAACATATTTTGACAATGCTGAGCCAGATTAAACCTGCAACTACATTTCCGCCAACTCTTCAGTTTTTTAAACCTGAACACGTTGAACCATTTAAGGAACTGGATAAAGTTGGAGAATTCACAGTAGAATTCTTGCTTGTTGCAATAGAACTTATAGCAATACAAGAGAAAACTAATTATCCAAAAGGAACCGTAACTGAGGATTTGTATAAAAGTTTTGGAGTTAAAGACAGATTTTCAGTAATTCAAAAAGCGATATGGAAAGGGCGAAAGTAACAAGAGGAAGGTGAAAAAGAAGAATAAAACAGCAGGGGATTTTTCTCCCCCGCCATCGTTTAAATAACCTCAACCTCTGCTTTCTTAGTAAAGACTGGTTTACCATATAAATTAACATCTACTACAACAGTATCACCACTCATAAATTCTCCAGCAAGGATTTTTTCAGCAAGCGTATCAAGTATGTATTTTTGTATAACTCTTCTTAAAGGTCTTGCACCAAATGTCGGATCATAGCCAATATCAGCAAGCCATACCTTAGCTTTGTCAGTGAGCTCAAGCCTCATATTATTCTTCTCAAGACGTTTATTAACCTGTTTTATTTGCAAATCAACTATCTTAAGTATATCCTCCTTCGTCAATGGCTTAAAGAAGATTATTTCATCAATTCTGTTCAAGAATTCAGGTCTTATCGTTTGCCTCAAAAGTTGCATTATTTCGTTTCTTATTTCCTCCATGACCTTGTCTTTATCTTCGTATCTCATCCTTGATATTTTTTCCTGGATTATATGCGAGCCGATATTTGATGTCATAATTATAATCGTGTTTTTAAAGTTAACGACATGCCCTTTGCTATCTGTCAAGCGCCCATCTTCAAGGACTTGGAGCAGTATGTTAAAAACTTCCGGATGCGCTTTTTCAATTTCATCAAGCAAAACAACTGAATATGGTTTCCTTCTTACAGCTTCCGTTAACTGCCCACCCTCTTCATATCCAACATAACCGGGTGGCGCCCCAATCAATCGAGACACAGAAAATTTCTCCATATACTCGGACATATCAATTCTCACCATAGCATTCTCATCGTTAAAGAGAAGTTCAGCAAGCGCCCTTGCAAGTTCTGTCTTTCCAACGCCAGTGCTACCGATGAAAAGAAACGAACCGATGGGTCTTCTTTCATCTTGAAGTCCTGCTCTTGCCCTGCGAATCGCATTGCTAACAGCCTTGACAGCTTCTTCTTGATCCACGATTCTTTCATGCAATCTCTCCTCCATATTTAAAAGTTTAACTCTTTCGCTCTCAAGCATCTTCTGAACCGGGATCCCCGTCCATCTCGAAACAATTTCGGCTATATCTTCAGCGTCAACTTCTTCCTTTAACATTCTTAAATCCTTTTGAACTTCTGACAATTTTTGTGTCGTTTCTTTTAGTTTCATCTCGAGCGAATGGATTACACCATATCTAATCTCAGCAACTTTTGCGTAATCCCCTTCCCTTTCAGCCTTTTCTGCTTCAATTTTTGCTTTTTCAATTTGTTCTTTTATTTCATGAATCGACTTTATAAGTTCCTTCTCTGTTTGCCAATGCGCTCTCAATCGATCTCTTTCCTCCCGCAAAGAAGCAATCTCGCGCTCTATATCTTCAAGCTTTTTCTCGGTCGCTTTCCTGTCGATATCCGTTGCATAATTTGATGTTAACTCACGCTTAACAGCTTCTCGCTCAATCTCGAGCTGCTTTATTTTTCTTTCAATCTCATCAAGTTCTTCTGGCATTGAATCAATTTCAATTCTCAATTTTGACGCTGCTTCATCAATTAAATCAATAGCTTTATCAGGAAGATATCTATCGCTAATATATCTATGACTCAACTGCGCAGCAGCTACTATCGCTGCGTCCGTAATTCTTACTCCATGATGAATTTCATATTTTTCTTTCAAACCACGCAAAATTGAAAT
Organism: Candidatus Kryptonium sp.; assembly: GCA_046289115.1. Classification (GTDB taxonomy): domain Bacteria; phylum Bacteroidota; class Ignavibacteria; order Kryptoniales; family Kryptoniaceae; genus Kryptonium. The sequence goes on along the minus strand of JBKBWH010000055.1, from coordinate 6,660 downwards.
TGTATCTTCAACCGACGGCTCTTCGACGAGAATTGGTTGGAATCTTCTTTCAAGGGCTGGATCTTTTTCAATATGTTTTCTATATTCATCAATCGTTGTTGCACCGATTGCATGAAGTTCACCTCGAGCAAGCGCAGGTTTCAACATATTTGCTGCATCAACCGCCCCTTCAGCTGCACCTGCTCCTACAATTGTATGCAATTCATCGATGAACAAAATTATTTCACCGTTGGATTCTTGAATCTCACGCAAAACAGCTTTCAATCTATCTTCAAATTCACCCCGATACTTTGTCCCAGCTATTAAGGCACCTATATCAAGCGCAAAAATTCTTTTGTTTTTCAAGGATTCTGGAACATCGCCCTGAACAATTCTGTGCGCAATGCCTTCAACAATAGCAGTTTTACCAACACCTGGTTCACCAATTAAAACTGGGTTATTTTTCGTCCTTCTTGAAAGAACCTGCATCACACGACGAATTTCTTCATCTCTACCAATGACCGGATCAAGTTTACCCAAGCGAGCAAGTTCAGTTAAATCTCTACCATATTTTTGCAACGCTTGATACTTATCCTCAGGATTCTGATCAGTCACCCTTTGTGAACCCCGAATTTCCCGCATCACCTTCAGAATAGCATCCTTCGTCACCCCTTGATCGGAAAGGATACGTCCAGCATCATTATTTTTATTTTCAGCAAGTGCAATTAACAAGTGTTCAACGCTTATATATTCATCCCTTAATTGATTCGCTTCCTTTAAAGCGTCGTCAAAAATTTTCATCAAGCTTTGCGAAATGTATTGATTCCCGAGCCCAGCTCCTTGCACCTGCGGAAATCTGCTGAGCGATTGATTTAATCTATTTTTGATGTAAGATATATTTCCACCAATTTTCTTTATGATCGAATTAACGAGCCCAGTCTCATCGTCAATCAATGCAAGAAGTAAATGTTCAGGTTCAATAACTTGATGACTTTTTTCAGCAGCGATTTGCATTGCTTTTTGAATTGCATCTTGTGATTTTATGGTAAATTTATTCCAATTCATGTATCGCTCACCTCCCCATATTATTTTTCGTATTTTTGATAAAAAAGGCGAGGCTTTAAACCTCGCCTTGTGAAAAAGGTTCTTTTAAATTCTCAAATTTTTAATTTTTCTCTTTTTTATCCCTGTCATCAATCACTTCATAATCGGTGTCTTTAACATCTTTCTTCGTTTCAGAGCTCTGAGAAGTACCGCTCGTGTAGCCAGTTCCAGCAGATGCATGTTGATATAGATAGTTCGAAGCTTCATTCCAAGCACGAGTTAAGTCATCAATTCCAGCTCGTATATCAGCAATTGGTGCGCCAGTTTTGATCATATCTTCGAGTTTGTTTGCCTTCATTTCAACTTTACTTCTCAAGTCTGATGGAAGTTTATCTCCAATCTCGTTAAGTTGCTTACGAGTTGTATAAACGAGATTATCAGCTTGATTTCTAAGTTCAGCTTCTTCACGTTTTCTCCTATCTTCCTCTGCGTGTTCTTGAGCTTCACGCTTCATCCTTTCAATCTCTTCCTTGCTCAATCCACTCGAAGCTGTTATCCTTATGCTTTGCTCTCTACCCGTTGCTTTATCCCTGGCTGTCACATGCAAAATTCCATTAGCATCGATGTCAAATGTAACCTCAATCTGCGGAACCCCTCTCGGCGCTGGTGGTATACCATCAAGTATAAACCTTCCAAGCGTTCTGTTATCTTTTGCCATAGGTCTTTCTCCTTGCAATACATGTATCTCAACAGATGTTTGGTTATCCGCTGCCGTTGTGAATATCTCGGTTTTCCTCGTTGGGATCGTAGTATTTGCTGGAATTAAAACAGTCATGATACCACCAAGTGTCTCAACCCCAAGCGAAAGCGGAGTTACATCAAGCAAGAGGATATCTTTCTCTTCGCCAGCCAGAACAGCTGCTTGGATTGCAGCACCTATTGCAACTGCTTCATCTGGGTTAACACTTTTGTTCGGTTCTTTCTTAAAGAAATCACGAACTATTTGTTGGACTTTCGGAACTCTCGTAGAGCCACCAACGAGAATTACTTCGTCGATATCGTCAACTGTTAACTTCGCTCTTCTCAATGCTTCCTCGCATGGTGGTATAAGCTTTTGCAATAAATCATCTATCAACGCCTCAAACTTTGCTCTCGTCAGCGTCATCTGAAGATGCTTTGGACCAGTGCTTGTCGCAGTAATAAATGGAAGATTAATTTCGGTCTCAAGTCTGCTTGAAAGTTCAATTTTCGCTCTCTCCGCTGCCTCTTTTAACCTTTGCAAAGCGATCGGATCTTTACGCAAATCAACACCTTCCTGCTTTAAAAACTCCTCAGCAATCCAATCAATAATCCTCTGGTCAAAGTCATCTCCACCAAGATGAGTATCTCCACTTGTTCCCTTAACCTCAAAAACACCCTCGCCGATTTCAAGAATTGAAATATCAAATGTTCCACCACCAAGGTCAAACACAGCAATCTTCATTTGCTTACCTTTTTTATCAAGCCCAAACGCAAGCGACGCAGCTGTAGGCTCATTAATAATTCTTCTGACATTTAAACCCGCAATTTCACCAGCTTCCTTAGTTGCCTGCCTCTGAGCATCATTGAAATAAGCCGGAACAGTTATAACCGCATCTGTAATCTTCTCACCTAAATATGCCTCTGCATCCTGTTTCAACTTTTGCAAAATCATCGCGGAAATTTCTGGCGGTGAATAAATCCTATCTCCAATTTGAACCCTTGCTGTGTTATTTGGTCCACGCACAACTTTATAAGGCACTCTTCTCGCTTCCTCAATTACTTCATCATAAAATCTTCCCATGAACCTCTTTATTGAATAAATTGTATTCTCTGGATTTGTGATAGCCTGTCTTTTCGCAGGATGCCCTACAAGTCGCTCACCCGTCTTCGTAAACGCAACAACCGAAGGTAAAGTCCTTGGTCCTTCCGATGTCGGTATTACAACAATATCATTTCCCATTTTCACAGCAACTACAGAATTTGTAGTTCCAAGATCAATTCCAACAATTTTTCCCATAGCTTCTCACCTCGGTATTTTGTTTTCGTAAAACTTAAAAATTTTCTGTAAATTTACTTATGCAAAGTCTGTGCCAAGAGAAATGATTGAAAATTAAAGTCTCTTGAAATTCATTTTTACTTTCGCCTACTAAATTTTGGCATAAACTTGAAAAGATTTCAGAAATTTAAGCATTTTTGACCGATGCGGGTTAAAGCAACGGAAGAAAACATAAAACTTGCTGGAAAAATAATTAAAGAAGGTGGACTTGTAGCCTTCCCGACGGAAACAGTTTACGGACTTGGAGCAAATGCCTTGAATCCATACGCAGTCGCTAAAATTTTTGAAGTAAAAAAACGCCCCACCTTTGACCCGCTTATAGTTCACATATCAAAAATTGAATGGCTTGAAAAACTCACAACCCAAGTTGATGAAAAAGCATTTAAATTGATCGAAAAATTCTGGCCTGGACCGTTGACCCTTGTTTTACCTAAATCAAATATCGTTCCAGATATTGTCACCGCTGGTCTTCCAACCGTTGCTATAAGAATGCCATCCCATGCTGTCGCACTTGCACTGATTGAGCAAGCAGAAACTCCGATCTCTGCACCAAGCGCAAATCCATTTGGATATATCAGCCCAACAACCGCTGACCATGTTGAAAGATTGCTCGGTGATAAAATTGACCTAATTCTTGATGGTGGAAAATGTCCAATTGGCATTGAATCAACAGTTTTATCCTTAATCGATGAAGAACCGAAAATCCTTCGCCCCGGGGGTCTACCCGTTGAAGAAATTGAAAAAATCATAGGCAAAGTTAAAGTTCAATCAATCTCTGAGAAAGTTCTTTCGCCTGGGCAGCTGAAAAAACATTATTCACCGAAAACACCTGTCAAAATTTTTAAGTCATTAGATGAGTTAAGTGAAATAAATGAAGCAGAAAATATAGGCATCCTTCTGTTTAAAAAAGCCGAATTAAAAATAAAAGCAAAGCATATTGAGATCCTATCCGAAAACGGAGATTTAATCGAAGCAGCTGCAAATTTATTTTCAGCGTTGCATCGCCTCGACGATTCAGGTGTAAGCGTAATCTACGCACAAGCGGTTGCAGAAACAGGACTTGGGCTTGCAATTATGGACAGATTGAGAAAAGCATCAGCACCCGCAGATAATTAATTAAACGCAACTATCTGCTTATCTCAAGTATCTTATACCTGACGATTCCAATCGGAACTTTGATCTCAACAATATCTCCAACCTGTTTTCCAAGCAATCCTTTGCCAATAGGCGATTTATTAGATACTTTCTTTTCAGCTGAATTTGCTTCATGGGTTGAAACAATCGTATACTCTATCACCTCATTCGTATCAAGATTTAAAACCTTAACCCGTGAATATAAATAAACTTTATCAGTTGGCAAATTTTTAGTATCTATAATTTTCGCCTTTGCAAGAGTTTCTTCAAGTTTTTTAATTTTCATCTCAAGCATCTCTTGTTCCTGTTTCGCAGTTTCATACTCTGAATTTTCAGAAATATCACCATGCCCTCTCGCTTCGGCTATCTTCCTTGCAACCTCAGCTCTTCCTTTTGTCTTTAGCTCGTTTAATTCTTTTAAAAGCTCTTCATATTTTTCTCTGGACAAATGAACTATTTCATCCCTATTTTCCATCATTGTATAAACCACCAATTTTTGTTTTTACTTAAAACCGGCTGTTTTAACCAATGTTTCTTTAAAACTTCAAAAGATGGTTTTCCATAAGGAGAAAAACCCATTTTCAACGAATCAGCCATCAAGTTAGCATCCCAATTCCAGATAAATACACCATCAACAAAATCAATATTTGAAATTATATCAAGCGCAACTTCGTAACATAAACTTTGCTCCTCTAAATCTATCACATTTCCAACTCTCCACGGTTTCATACTTGCTCCATCAGTGGATGGATAACCTATCTCGGTAAAAATTAACTTCTTACTCGAATGATTTTCACTAAACCAAATTTTCAAATCGTTCAGATAAGGTTGCCAACCAAGCACGAGCTCATCATAAGTTGGATCAGCTTTATTTGACACCGGAGCAAAAAAGTCTATACCAATGTAATCAACTTTATCCCAAAAAGAAACATATCTATATTCATCAAAATTTGAAGCATAGATAATTTTCCCGGTGTAAATTTTCCTCACGCTATCAATCAGTTCCGACCATAAAGCTCTTTCACCACTTAAAGACAAAAGCTCTGTCCCAACGCAAAACATTTCAACCCCAAGCATTTCGCATATCCTTGCATAGTTTAAAACATATTTTGAATAATTTCTAAACCAAGCAAAAATATTCGACGGTTTTATCTTTGTCCTTGACACATCATCGTATGTATCAAGATGAATTTTTAACATAACACCGAAATTTTTTGAATGAGCATATTGAACAATTTGAGAAATTGAATAAGTGCTTGGAGTTTTGACCGGATCGTCAATCATAAGTGTATCGTTCAAGCTTTTCTGATAAAGCGTGACAACTATTGAAACCCAATTTGCACCAGAAGTCATCATCGTGTCAAAAGAACTTTTAGCATAATCAGTTGAATATTCTGTCCTTTTCCAAGAAACGAAGTTAAAACCTTTTTTATAAATTTGAACTCTTTCCTTCACAGGTTCGTCTTTGATGTTGACAATAAAATTGCAACCATTAATAAAAAAGAACAAAGCAAAAAGATAAATTTCCCCAATCCTCATTTTCATCAAACTTGCGTCCCACCAACTGTAATTTCACTTACAAAAATTGTCGGCTGCCCAACACCAACTGGAACATATTGACCATCTTTTCCACAACTTCCGGTTCGTTTCTCAATTTCAAGGTCGTTGCCAACCCCAATTACCCTTTTCATTATCTCCGGACCATTTCCAATTAAATTCGCTCCTCGAATTTGGTAAGTTATCTCGCCGTTTTCGATCAGATAACCTTCATTTATCTCAAACACAAAATTCCCACTCACAATATCAACTTGCCCTCCACCTAAAGATTTTGCATATATCCCATACTTAACACTTTTTATTAAGTCGCTTGGCTCATCCTTTCCAGCTTCAATGTATGTATTTCTCATTCTTGGCAACGGATAATGTCTATAAGATTCCCTGCGACCGTTTCCAGTTGATTCAAGCCCCATAAGTTTTGCGTTCAACTTATCAAGCATATAACCCCTCAAAATTCCATTCTCAATCAAAACAGTTTTCGTCATCGGCGTTCCCTCATCGTCAATCGCGAGAGAACCTCTTGAGTTTGGAATCGTCCCATCGTCAACTATCGTGACCAGTTCAGAACAAACCTTCTGCCCAACCTTCCCTGAATAGACAGAGATTCCCTTTCTATTGAAGTCTCCCTCAAGCCCATGCCCAACCGCCTCATGAACAAGAACACCACCCCAACCAGATTTAATCACAACTGGAAAATTTCCAGCAGGTGCAGGTTTAGCCTTCAGCTTTGAAACCGCCTGCATCGCGGATTCCATACCCATCTTCTCAGGCGAATGTTCAAGCAAATAATCATATCCAAACCTTCCACCCAAATAGGTTATCCCCATCTCGCGCAAACCGTCATCAATAGCAATTGAGGTTATGAAAAT
>JBKBWH010000054.1:0-10103 GCA_046289115.1 Candidatus Kryptonium sp. | reverse complement strand
TTTGTTTTAGGTTCTTAAATTAAACCTGCAAACATTTGGTTAATTTCATGGCTGAATATAAAATAACCCATCACAAGAAACGCTATTATCCCAATTATCATAAGATAGGCAAATGCCTTTTTGTGATAATAAGCCCCCTTTCCAAAGTCAACAAGGACGATTCTTATACCATTTAATGTATGAGCCAAAACAAAAGCAAACAGCAACCACTCAAGAAGTTTAAAAAGTGGCTTTTGAAATAAAGCCATTTCAGCGTCAAATGCTTCCTTACCTTTCGTAAGGGTTGACAACGCATAAATATGGACATAAAGATAGGCGGTCAATGCAAGCCCTGTAATTCTGTGAATTATCCAAGCCCATCCCCCGGTTTCTTTTTTGTAGGATGCAACAAGTTTGAAGTAGCCTTCGCGAGTTTTTTCTACCTTCATACAAGTGCTCCAATATGTTTTTCTATTTTTCGCTTTAAATTAAGAAAAAATCAAGTTATTTTCAATTAGCGGTGGATTTTGAAAACTCGATACTTTAAACTATTTTTTATTTAGCAAGGCAAAAATTAACACGGTAATCTAAATGCCCATCAAAACAAGAAAGACCACCAAAAGTGATAAAAGATATATTTCGATTGTAATCCCACTTTATAACGAAGTTGAATCCCTGCCTGAACTTTACTCACAGATAAAAGAGGTTGTAAGGGCAAATCGTTATAACTATGAAATTATATTCGTTGACGATGGCTCAACCGATGGCTCACTTGAGGTTTTAAAAAAACTACGCCAAAGTGACAAAAATGTGAAAATCATAAGTTTTAGAAGAAACTATGGCAAGTCAGCAGCACTTGCAGTTGGCTTTGAACACGCAAATGGTGATGTCATTATAACAATGGACGCTGATCTTCAAGATGACCCATATGAAATCCCAAACTTGTTAAAAAAGCTTGACGAAGGCTTTGACCTTGTCTCGGGATGGAAAAAGAAAAGATATGATCCGATAACTAAAACAATTCCATCAAAAATTTTCAATTTTGTCGTTTCAACTCTAACAGGCATCAAAATTCACGATTTCAATTGCGGTTTAAAAGCATATAAAAAATCAGTTACGAAAGATATAAAAGTTTACGGCGAACTTCATAGATATTTGCCCGTCCTTGCACATTGGGCAGGATATAGAATTGGTGAAGTTGTGGTTCAACACCATCCAAGAAAATATGGAAAAACTAAATTTGGCGTCAGCAGATTTTTAAAAGGTTTTCTTGATCTTTTAACCGTTATGTTCACAACCAGATATTTCAAACGACCACTTCATTTATTCGGGACGCTTGGGATTTTAATTTTCGTCTTAGGTTTTGGAATTACATTTTATCTCTCGCTTTTAAAAATAATTGAAGACATTCCGCTTAGCAATAGACCTCTCTTCATCCTTGGAGTTATGCTTACAATCGTTGGAGTACAATTTATTTCAATTGGCTTACTTGGAGAGATGATAACGAAGGCTTATCAACATCTTGAGACATATTCAATCAAGGAAATATATCTTGACTGATCAATGAAGATAATTATCATTGGACCTGCTTACCCATATCGCGGTGGGATAGCGCATTTCACAGGGTTGCTTTACAAAAATCTAACCCGAAAAAATCACAATGTTAAAATTTTCAATTTCAAAAGATTATATCCGAAATTTTTGTTTCCGGGAAAAACTCAATTTGAAAGTTCTTTTGAGGAATTAGAAAAAATTGAAAGCGAAAGAATTATCGACTCGATCAATCCCATAAATTGGTTTATCACAGGATTAAAAATTGTGGGGGAGAAACCGGACATCGTAATTTTCAAATACTGGCTTCCATTTTTCGCGCCATGCTTTGGCACCATCGCAGGAATTATAAAAATCTTTTCAAATTCAAAGATAATCTTCATTTGCCATAATATCACCCCCCATGAAAAATTTCCATTTACCAAGATCCTCTCCAAATTTGCATTTTTATTTGTCGATCACTTCATCGTTCAATCTACATCTGTTGAAGAGGATTTGCTTAAAATAAAACCAAGGGCAAGTTATAAAAAAGTCTTCCACCCAATTTATGAAATTTTCGGCGAAGCAATTGATAGAAACGAAGCAAGAAAACTTCTTGGCATCAAACCAGACGAGAAAGTCCTCCTGTTTTTTGGGTATATCAGGGAGTATAAAGGACTTGATCTTCTTCTAAAAAGCATGAATCTCATTTTAAGCAAGTTTCCGGTAAGGCTTCTCGTGGTTGGGGAATTCTACGAAGACCCAAAACGATATTACAAAATCGTTGAGGAAGAAGGGATTGAAGATTTTGTCGTTTTCAAGAGCGAATATATACCAAACGATGAGGTAAAAGTTTATTTCTCTGCATCTGATCTTGTAGTATTGCCATATGTTTCAGCGACGCAAAGTGGAATTGTTCAGATCGCTTATAATTTTAACAAACCCGTGATCGCAACAAATGTTGGTGGGCTTCCAGAGGTTGTAATTGATGGGGAAACGGGATTTGTGGTTGAACTGTCTTCAGAAAAATTAGCTGAAGCAATTATAAAGTTTTTCGATTTAGATTTAGGCGAAACATTTTCAAAAAATATTGAAAATGTGAAAGGAAAATTTTCGTGGGAACACCTTGTTCGAGTTGTGGAAGATCTATCCGATAAATAATAGATTTGCGAGCCCGCTTTTAAAGCAGGCTCGCTTTGATGGAAAACAGATCACTCTTCTTCAACCGCTTCTTTCTGTTTCTGCGCCTCAGCTATGATTTTATCAGCGATCTCCTTCGGAACTTCTTCATAGTGTGAAAACCTTGCGGTGAAAATTCCACGCCCCTGAGTCAATGACCTCAAAGCAGATGAATATCTATAAAGTTCCTTTTGAGGAACATAAGCTTTCACAACCTGATAAGGACCTTCCGCTGTCATACCGATTACTTTACCTCTTCTGCTCGAAATATCACCGATAACGCTTCCCATATACTCTTCTGGAACTTTAACTTCAATTTCATAAATTGGCTCAAGCAAGACAGGATTTGCGTTCATAAATGCTTTTTTGAAAGCCATTGAAGCTGCTATCTGAAATGCAAGATCAGATGAATCAACAGGGTGATATGAGCCATAATCAAGCGTAACCTTCACATCTATTACTGGATAACCAGCCAAAACTCCTTTAGCCATAGTATCACGAACACCTTTTTCAACCGCTGGGATATAGTTTCTCGGTACAACTCCTCCAACAATTGCATCGACAAATTCAAATCCACCACCTCTTGGCAAAGGCTCGAGCACAAGCCAAACATCACCGTATTGACCCCGACCGCCGGTTTGTCTCTTGTATTTGCCTTGTTCCCTTGCTTTCCCTTTGATCGTCTCGCGATATGGGATTCTTGGTTCGCCAAGTTCAACCTCAACCCCATATTTCTCCTTCAAACGTTTCACAATTATCATCAGGTGCGTTTCACCTTGTCCACTTATCAAGGTCTGTTGTAGTTCATTATCAACTGTGAAAACGAAAGTTGGATCTTCTTCGTGAAGTGAATGCAAGCCAGCTGCAATCTTTTCTTCCTCTCCCTTGTTCTTCGAAACGATTGCAAATTGAATTACCGGCTCAGGAAATTTAATCGGTGGAATTACAACTGGAAATGTTTTTGTCGATAGCGTATTATTTGTATGTGTATTTTTTAACTTGACAACGGCTCCAATGTCGCCAGCATAAAATTTTTGTACCTCTTTCCTTTCCTTCCCATTCAGGACATAAAGCTGGCTTAATCTTTCAAGCGTTCCATTGTCTTGGTTTACAAGGTCGATCCCACGTGTAACCGTCCCTGAAAAAACCTTGAAAAACGAAAATTCACCAACATGGGCTTCCGAAACAGTTTTGAAAATGAAGATGACAGGTTCAGATGAAGGATTGTAATTCAATTTTATCGTTTGATATGAATCATTCTTTAACGATGCTTCAACTGTTTTCTTGTTTGGCGCTGGGCAATAATCAACGATAAAATCAAGAATCGGTTTAACCCCGATGTTATGATACGCATCAGCACAAAAGATGGGATAAATTTTTCTCTCGGCAAGGGCATTGATAAATCCAACTCTTAATTCCTCATCCGTCAATCCACCGTTTTCAAAAAACTTGTTTAACAACTCTTCGTCTGTTTCAGCAATTGATTCAATCAGTTCTTCCCGTAATTTATCTACTTTCTCCTTCAAATTCTGCGGGATTTCCTCTTCGGAATAATTTCCCGATAAATCTTTTGAAAATTTTAAAACTTTCATTCTGACGAGATCAACAATTGAGTCAAAATTCGCCCCCTGATTCACAGGGAATTGAACCACAACCGCTTCATGACCAAATCTCTCCCGTATTTGATTCACAACATTATCAAAATTTGAATGTTCAGCGTCAAGCTTATTAACAACGAATATAACACTGTTGCCCGACTCTTTAGCTAAATCCCAAGCCGTTTCAGTGCCAATTTCAACCCCTTCAACTGACTTTACAAAAAGAAGCGCTGTATCCGTGACCTTTAGACCGCTTTTAACCTCACCGATGAAATCAGCATAACCCGGCATATCAATTATGTTGATCTTTGTATCCCTCCACTCACAGTGTAGAAGGGATAAGTTGATTGATACCTGTTGGGCAATCTCATCGGGGTGATAATCGGAAACAGTATTTCCTTCCTGAACTCTCCCAAGTCTTGTTGTCATACCGGCGCTGTAAAGCATCGCCTCAGCAAAGGATGTTTTGCCTGAACCACCATGACCAATTAAACCGATATTTCTAATTTTTTCCGTTGGATATTCCTTCACCATTTATCAGCCTCCTTAATCTTTTTTATGTATTACGCTTTTAGTCTTGAGATCACTGTGCGAATCGCTTTTATCAAAGCAAAGATTTTTGTTAAGTTTGAAGGTAATCCCTCAGAAGAACTATCGGACGAGAAAACACCTCTAAAGCGTTGAAAGTATGATTGAACTGTTTCGGATAAGTTTTGAATCGTCTCAAATTGAGACTGTGCCTTGGTCGTCACATCCACAAGTTGTTCAGACACCTTCTGGAAATTCTCAAGTATTGATGGAAGTTTAGAGTTAAGTTCTTCGCTCGTCTTATTCAAATTCTCAAGCAGAGTTTTTAATCTTACAAAAACAACAACAAGATAAACAACGGCAACGATCGCCCCAGCAAGCAATAAAACTGTTAAAATTTGAACCGCTAAATTCATACCTTCATCCCTTGGGTTAATTTTAAAAATAAAAAAGGCAAGACCCAAAGTCTTGCCTCATTACAAATTTAAGATTTCTTTCTCGTCTCTTCTTTATAAGTTTCAACTCCTGACTTCACAGCTTCCTTAATCGTATCCACTTTTTGCTTTGCAGAAGTTATTATTTCATCCACCTCTTTTTTAATTTTCTCCGCTTCCTCCTTTGCCTTCTCAACTATTTCTTCAGCCTTTATCTTCGCTTCGCCAAGATATTCATCTGCCTTCTCTTTCGCTTGAGTAGCTTTTTCCTTTATCAAGGCTCTCATTTCCTTACCGGTCTTCGGTGTGAACAACATAGCAAGGATAGCCCCCAAGGCAGTCCCCGCCAAAAATCCAATTAAAAATCCCTTGAACATCCCTTCATTATTGTCTCGTGCCATATTTAACCTCCAAGGTTTATTTTTCAAATTCAAAGATAAGATAAAAAGTAAAGCACAAAAAATCAAGAAAACAAAAACAAACTTCGCATACCGATACCCCTGCAAACTAAAGATTTCACCCATTGGAGTTTTACTTGAAAATTTTTAACTTTATAAATGGAAGCTTTCACAAAACAAAATCGGGGTAAAACTATGATGGGCGAAAAAAATTTAAACTTGCCGGAAGATCTCTGCAAAGAAATTGAAAACATTATCAAAACCGCTGGTTTGACGACGGAAGAAAAGATAAAACTATGGTACGATATAGTTGAGTTTATATCAAAATGGATTGAAATGAATACAGAACATCACGAGGGGGGATAAATACTTAAAGGGGGCTTGAAAAAGCCCCCGCTAAATTTAATCTTCCGCTTTTCCTTGCAAAAACTTCTCCGCAAGTTTTACATCTTCTTCGCTTCCGATGAAAAGTGGAGTTTTTTGATGCAAACTTGTTGGCTTTATATCAAGTATATTTTGGAAACCGTTGCTCGCCCTTCCGCCAGCCTTTTCAACCACATAAGCCAATGGCATTGCCTCATAAATTAACCTCAACTTCCCCTCAGGATTTTTTGCATCCCCGGGATACATAAAAATTCCCCCATACAAAAGCGTTCGATGAAAATCCGCAACAAGGGTTCCAACATATCTTAACTTGTAAGGTCTACCCGTTGCTTTGTCCTCAGCCTTGAGATAATTGATGAATCTCTTCATATTCTCATCCCATCTCTCGTAATAACCCTCATTCACGCTATAAATGTCACCCTTTTTCGGTATTCTGATGTTTTCATGGGACAGCAAAAACTCACCTATGCTTGGATCAAGCGTGAACCCATGAACGCCATTACCAGTAGTATAAACAAAAATCGTGCTTGAGCCATAGACAACATAACCAGCGGCAACGAGATTCCTACCGGGCTGTAACACATCCTCCTCAGTTCCCTTACCGGAGGGGGTCACGCGGCGAAAGATTCCAAATATAGAGCCAATTGAGACATTAACATCAATGTTTGAACTTCCATCAAGTGGATCAAAGACGAGAACATACTTGCCCTTTGCAAGCTCTTCGGGAATTTCAATTAATCCTTTGCTTTCCTCACTTGCCATGACACAAAGATGTCCCCCCTTCTGCATAACATTGATGAAAATTTCATTCGCAAACTCATCAAGTTTTTGAACGACATCACCCGAGATGTTAACCTTACCTGTTGAGCCAATGATATCTACAAGTCCCGCTTTTGAAACCTCACGCCAGACGATCTTGGCAGCAAGAGCAATATCGGTCAAAAGCTTTGAAAATTCCCCAGTTGCCCCGGGAATCTCATGCTCCCTTTCAATTATGAATCGCTCAATTGTGATGATGCGTTGCATAACTGAACCCTCCTTGATTTTTACTTTTTAATTTTCAAAGGGTCATCTTCTTAAGATGACCTCATTTCACTGTCCCCGATACATCAACAAGTTTTGATTTTCGCTCTTTATACTGAAGCTGATAAAGGCGATAATAAATTCCCTTCAATGCCATCAATTCATCATGTGTTCCAATTTCACGAACTTCGCCCTTATGAAGGACGATTATCTTATCAGCATTTTGAATTGTTGACAACCTATGAGCAATCACTATTGAAGTTCGATTTTCAAGAAGTTTTACAATCGCATTTTGGATAACACTTTCGGTTTCAACATCAACACTTGATGTCGCCTCATCCAGTATAAGAATTTTAGGGTCATAAACCAAAGCTCTAACAAATGAGATAAGTTGTTTTTCTCCAACCGATAAATTTGATCCTCTTTCCTGCACGACTTCTAAATAACCATTTGGTAACCTTTCAATGAATTTGTTCGCCCCAATCAACCGCGCGGATTCAATAACTTTTTCCATCTTAATCCTTTCATTTCCAAGCGTTATATTCGTGAATATATCGCCTGAAAAAAGTAAAACATCTTGCAAAACCACCGCAATGTGCTTTCTCAATTCTCTTTCATCGATGTCTTTTATATCTATCCCATCAATTAAAATCTGCCCCTTTTGAACTGTGTAAAACTTGCATATCAAATTTATAATCGTGCTTTTTCCCGAGCCGGTCGCTCCAACCATAGCAACTTTCTCTCCAGCATTAATTTTAAAAGAGACATCCTTCAAAATCCAATCATCGCTCGATATCATTTCACCATCATGTCTATATGCGAACCACACATTTTTAAATTCAATTTCACCGCGAACCCTATCAAGCTTTACGGGATTTTCCGGCTGTTTTATAAAAACTTTGGTGTCAAGAAGTTTAAAAATTCTCTCAGCCGAAGCCATCGCCGTCTGAAAGATGCTATATTTCTCGGATAAATCTCTTACGGGTCTGAAAAACATCTCTGTATATTGAAGAAATGAAATCAAAACACCTATTGTCACAGTACCCTTCATAACTCCACCACCGCCATACCAGATTATAAGTCCAATCCCAATTGCACTGATCAGTTCAACCGCTGGATAGAAAACGGCATAATAAAAATTCGATCTTATATTGGCATCTCTGAATTTCGCGTTTATCCGGTCAAATTTTTTAAATTCTTCCTCCTCCCTGTGAAAAACTTGAACTACACTTATGCCAGAAAAATGTTCTTGTAAAAAGGCATTAATTTTCGCAATCAATGTCCTCACTTCTCTGTAAGCTTCCCTGGCTTTCTTCCTGAACAAAAAAGTTGCATAAAAAAGCAATGGCAAAACGCTCAATGTGACAAGTGAAAGTTCAAAACTTAACTTGAACATGAAATATAAAATTCCCAAAATTGTAAATATATCTCCGAAGACGAGAACTATCCCAGATGAATACATTTCGTTTAAAGATTCAACATCGTTTGTAACTCTTGTCACAAGTCGACCCGTTGGATTTTTATCAAAAAATCTTAAGGCAAGACGCTGCAAATGATTGAAAATCTCCATCCTCAAATCAAAGATTGTCCTTTGCCCAATCCATCCAGTTATATAACTCAAAAGATATTGCAAAACCCCCTGCAAAAACAAAATTCCAAGAAGAAGCAAAGTCAATTTCGTAAGTCCAGAATAGTTTGACTTTAAAATGTAATCATCTATCGCAAACTTTGTTATATAAGGTCGCAATGGATTTAAAACCGCAAGGATCAACACGAGCAAAATTGAAATTAAAACTTGTCTCCAATACGGCTTAACATACTTTAAAAGCCGTTTCATTAACCTTGAGTCATAAGCCTTGCCAAGTATTTCATCGTCTCTGAAATCATGCATAAATTAACGGTAGAATTTGTTTTACATTCTTTCAAGTTCTTCTTCAAGAATCTGTTTCTGGTAAAGGTCCGCGTAAATTCCGCCAAGTTCAAGGAGTTCATCGTGAGTTCCTTGCTCAACAATTTTACCATCATCAAGCACAATGATTAAGTCGGCATCCTTAACTGCGGTTATTCTATGACTTATAATTATCGTTGTTCGCCCCTTCCTAAACTCTTTTAAATTTTTTAAAATCATCTCTTCCGTATAAGCATCAACCGAAGAGAACGAATCATCAAGTATTAAAATTTTCGGCTTTTTTATCAAAGCTCGGGCAAGCCCAACCCTTTGCCTTTGTCCACCAGACAATGTTATACCTCTTTCTCCAACGATTGTGTCAAATCCATTTGGGAACTCAATTACCTCATCATAAATATGAGCAATTTTTGCAACTTCTAAAACTTCTTCATCGTTTACACCATCTACCCCAAATGTTATATTGTTTTTCACCGAATCGGAAAACAAAAAAACTTCCTGCTGAACATAACCGATGCTTTCCCTCAAAACTTTAAGTGGAATTTTCTTAACATTAACTCCATCTATCAAAACTTCCCCTTTATCAGGATCAAATAATCTCGGGATTAAATTTACAAGCGTTGTCTTTCCGCTTCCCGTATATCCAACTATTCCGACCGTTTGCCCTTGCTTGATCTCAAAATCTATACCTTTTAAAACATAATTTTCGGAATCTGGATATTTAAACCATACATTCTTAAATTTGATTTCGCCCTTTATCTTTTTGATTGAAAAGTCAGTTTCGTTTGTATCTTTTATCTGTGGCTCAATCTTGAAAACCTTAAGCAATCTATCCATAGAAGCTGAAGCCTTCTGCGTTAGGTTGACGATCCATCCAAAAGCAATCATTGGCCAGATTAAATAACCAAGGTAGATCAAAAATGATGTTATCTGACCAAGCGTCATCGCGCCCCTAATAACCTGATAACCCCCATACCATACAACAAGTATGATTGAAATTCCAGTTATCAAAATCATCAATGGATAAGTTAAAGACTGAACCTTTATAAGTTTTATATTTTTCATAGGGTTTAAAACTGTAGGTGTTTTACCCAGAGTTTATGTAGATTCATCAAAAGGTATAAATTATTTTTCGTTGGCAGGT
>JBKBWH010000053.1:0-10201 GCA_046289115.1 Candidatus Kryptonium sp. | reverse complement strand
CCCTGTATATGAGGGAAATTTAAAGTTCCTTTCTTTAACCTATAAAACCGGGAGCTTTGAACTGATTGAAGGCTTCAGAAAATCTGGCATCGGGGTGCTTTTCAGCTTTGAAAAAGAGCTCCGAAATTTTAACTACGAAATCTTTACAGCAGAGCTTAGAGCGAGGGTAAATTTATCTAAATACGATAATTTGGGTTTAAGATTTAAAATCGCCGGTTCAGATAAAATTTTGCCCAAGCAAAAGTCATTTGAAATTGGTGGCTTTGGGACACTTTATGCCTTTCCTTATAAGTCATTTGAAGGAAATAAAATGATGCTCGCAAACTTTGAGTATATACTGAAAAATCCAGTTGAGATATTTGACTTTGTTAATTTCTTTATTTTCTTTGATGCGGGGTATATAAATGCGATTGAGGGTAAAATTACAGCTGGATTTAAAATTAAAAGTATAAGCGAGATAAAATCTGACTTTGGATTTGGCTTTGGAACGGAGAGTATGAAGACGAGAATTTATTTCGCATGGAGAACGGATCAGAAAATGCCCCCAGTTATCGTTATCAGATTATCAAATCCATTTTAAAGTTTGCTCAAAATAGATTCAAGTATTTTTTTAATTTCAATTAGAACTTGACGAAGTTCAGGATCTATAATCTTTGAAGATTTGATTTTGTCCCCCTCGATGACGATTTCAGTTGGGTCTTTGTCAAAGTCGTAGTTTTCTAACACTCGTTTTGCCCCTGCGATGGTATAGCCTTCCTCGTAAAGCAATCGTTTGATCGTCAAAATAATTTTGATGTCGCGATTTGTGTAAGTTCTGTTTCCAGCTTTGTTCTTCGCTGGCTTTAATTGCTCAAATTCTTTCTCCCAATATCTCAAGACATACGGCTCAATCCCTGTCAATTTACTTACCTCCCCAATTGAATAATAAAGTCGTTTTATCTTGAACTCAGGCATCTCTAAGAATTTTATTTTTTTAAATTTTAATCATTTCTATCGTAAAATTCAAGTAAATTATCCAGCTGGAGAGGTTGCGATTTAATGCTTTTTTAAGGTTCCCTTAATCAAATTTTAAATCTTGAATCTTAACTTTTAGCAGTAGGTTTAAAGCCAAATTTTTTTAAATGAGCGTTTTTTATAAATTTAGAAAAATCGTAAAATCAAAGTTTTTGTGCATCATGAAAAACACAATTGATTATTTAATTAAACTTCGCGAAGAGGCGAAACTTGGAGGAGGTCCCAAAAG
Organism: Candidatus Kryptonium sp.; assembly: GCA_046289115.1. Taxonomy (GTDB): domain Bacteria; phylum Bacteroidota; class Ignavibacteria; order Kryptoniales; family Kryptoniaceae; genus Kryptonium. The sequence goes on along the minus strand of JBKBWH010000053.1, from coordinate 8,958 downwards.
GATTGAAGAACAGCATAAAAAAGGGAAATTAACAGCACGAGAGAGAATTGACATATTGCTTGACGAAGGAAGCTTTCAAGAGATAGACATGTTTGTTAGACACAGAACATATGATTTTGGGATGGATAAGCAACGCCCGCTTGGGGATGGGGTTGTCACAGGGTATGGAACAATTGATGGTCGCCTTGTTTTTGTCTTTAGTCAGGATTTCACGGTCTTTGGCGGTTCGCTTTCAGAGGCGCACGCTGAAAAAATTTGCAAAATTATGGATCTTGCTATGAAAGTTGGAGCCCCAGTTATAGGTTTAAATGACTCGGGAGGCGCAAGGATACAAGAAGGCGTCGCAAGCCTGGGTGGATATGCTGAAATCTTCCTACGAAATACACTTGCATCAGGGGTTATCCCCCAAATTTCGGCAATTATGGGACCATGTGCTGGTGGTGCAGTTTACTCGCCAGCCATAACTGACTTTATTTTCATGGTTAAAAACACAAGCTATATGTTTGTCACAGGTCCAAATGTTGTTAAAACAGTTACACATGAAGATGTGACCTTTGAAGAACTTGGTGGAGCGATGGTTCACGCTACTAAAAGTGGCGTCGCACATTTTATATGTGAGAATGATGTTGAATGCCTGCTTCATATAAGAAAACTTTTAAGTTATCTACCCTCAAACAATATGGAAGATCCACCTCGGATCGAAACAGGTGATGACCCGAATCGGGAGGAACCAAAACTTGACTCAATAATTCCAGACAACCCGAATAAACCATACGATATGAAAGAAATAATTTTATCAGTGGTCGATAATGGTGAATTTCTTGAAGTCCATGAACACTTCGCACAGAACATAATCTGTGGATTTGCAAGATTTGATGGTTATCCTGTCGGAATAGTGGCAAATCAACCTTCTGTTCTTGCTGGCGTTCTTGACATTGACGCATCTGTTAAGGCAGCTCGATTTGTGCGATTTTGCGATGCCTTCAACATTCCAATCATAACTTTCGTTGATGTTCCCGGATTCATGCCCGGAACGGATCAAGAATGGCGCGGGATAATAAAACATGGTGCCAAACTTCTCTATGCATATTGTGAAGCAACCGTGCCAAAAATTACGATAATTACAAGAAAAGCTTACGGTGGGGCTTACGATGTCATGGGGTCAAAACATATAAGAAGCGATATAAATTACGCATGGCCAACTGCAGAAATCGCCGTAATGGGTCCGAAAGGAGCCGTTGAGATAATTTTTAAAAAAGAAATTGAAAAGGCAGAAAATCCCGAAGAACTCGAAGAGAAGCTCGTTCAAGAATATCGCGATAAATTTGCGCATCCCTACATCGCTGCTGAAAGAGGATATATTGACGATGTAATTGAGCCCAGAAAAACAAGGCAAATGATAATTAAAGCCCTTAGAATGCTTGAAAATAAAGTTGACACAAATCCCAAGAAAAAACACGGAAATATACCGTTATAAAACAAACTCATAACGGCATGTTTGACTTAATTTTAATTGCCTCAGCAATTTATTATGGACTTGAAATAATTCTTTTTTTGATCGCGCTTACAAAAGATGAAAGAAAAAATCATGATGACAAAAACTTGCCAAATGTAAGCGTGGTCGTTGCAGCAAGAAACGAAGAGGAAAATATTGAGAGATGTGTTAAATCAATTGTTGAAGTTGACTATCCAAAAGATAAACTTGAGATCATCGTTGCAAATGATGGATCAACTGATCGAACAGCTGAGATAGTTCAAAACCTTCAAAAAGATAACCCGAATCTTAAACTTTTGAACATTGAAACCTCAATAAATAATCTTAAAGGAAAAGCAAACGCCCTCGCCCAAGCAATCGATAAAGCAAATGGTGAATTTATCTTTATGACCGACGCTGATTGTGTAGTTCCTAAAAACTGGATTAAGGGAATGTTAAGATATTTTGATGATAAAACAGGTGTCACATCTGGAATTACTATAATTGAGTCCGGCAAAATCTTTTATGGGATGCAATCCCTTGATTGGGCATTTCTCCTTGGCGTTGCTGCTTCCGTTGGAAAGCTTTTTAAGCCAGTTGCATGTATCGGAAACAACATGGCTTTTAGAAAAAAAGCATATGCTGAATTTGGGGGATATCAAAATTTAAAATTTAGCATTACTGAAGATTTCGCACTTTTTAAAGCAATAGCACAAAACGAAAAATGGGATTACGCTTTCCCGGTTGATATTGAAACCCTTGTTATAAGCAAACCTGTGAAAACATGGAAAGAACTTTATCACCAAAAGAAGAGATGGGGAACAGGTGGACTTGACACAGGTCCACTGGGCATTGCTGTAATGGCAGGCGGATACATTTTTCATCTTCTTTTACTTCTTTCGCCTCTCTTTGCAAAAAACCTTTCTACGCTTTTATTCGCTCTTCTTTTGAAATTCATTGTTGATGGGTCATTCCTCTTCAAAATTTTAAAGAGGTTCAAAAAAGTACACCTTCTTAAATACCTGCCTTTCTTCGAACTCTATTACATAGTTTATGTCGTCGCCCTCCCGTTTATGGTTTTCTTTGGCGGGAAAACCATCTGGAAAGAAAGGCAGTATAAAGGATTAAGACATCTAAAAGTGATCGATCCGAGTTAAAGTTTTAAGATAATTCCCCGATAATGTATATTAGAGCAAACAAAATCTAATTAGTTTGCAAATGTTCAAAAAATGTCCAATGTGTAAAAATGTGTGGGAAACGAGAGATGAATTTTTAAACGATGAAAATCTTAAACTCATAGGATATCAAAAGTATATGGGTTTATACGGTGGGGGCTATTTACTTTTTAAGCATAAAACAAAATCTTGCGGAACAACGATCGCCGTAAAAGCTACTTCATTCTCAGATGGCACAGCATCAACACAAAGATTAAAGAGAATTTACAAGAAGAGCACCTAAATAAAGGTTAAAAATAAAAAAGGGGTAGCCATATGGCTACCCCAAATTCACTATTCATTTCGTTACTAAACTTGGTGGTCTCCTTCGAGCAAATGTCCAAATATAATCTCGCAAAGCTCTTATCTGTTCGTCTGCATTTCCATCAAGCACATCAGGAACTGGACTTGTCCCTTCATAGAAAAATGTCGGCATATTTGTCCCCGGTTGAATTGCCTGCGGATCGCGCAACCAATCAATGACCCATTCAGGTTTCAATCTTGTAGGGGCAAGATCAAGATTTGGGGCAAGCATCGAAGCGGATAAACCGCTCCCAACAGTATGACATTTCAAACATTGCAACTCGTCAAACAAGACTCGCCCTGCTGAAACATACTTTTGTTCAAGGGGAACATCATAACTTCTAACTTTAAATTCTTGATTGCTCAAACCAAGAAAATACTTTATCAGAGATGTTATTTCATCATCTGTGAGCTGAAATGTTGGCATCCGCAATTTAAACCATGGTCTTATTGTGCTTGGATTTTTCAAAAATTGATAAAGCCACGGCTCTTGAACCTTTGCACCTTCAATGGTAAGCAACGGGGGACGCAACCCAGGATCCTCAATCATCGGATGTATGTATCCACCTTGCTCTTCAATTTGATGACAATTGATGCAATTATACCAAAGGGTTAACCTTCGCCCCTCATTGATTTCTTTCCTCTTTTTATCAAATGTCTGCACATGGCTTGGTCCGACCTCATTTTTCTTAAAGCTTGCTATCAAAGTTACCAATGCATTTATCTCTTTATCCGTAAAATTAAACTGCGGCATCTTCAACTGTATTCTTTCCGTTGAGTAACCGCGAGTGTCACGCAATTTCTCGGAAAGCCAAACAAGGCGATCTTTTGGAAGATGTTCTTTATATCCAAAATCAAGCTGTTCAATGTTTTTGCGCGCAAAGTCGGAAATGTCAACGCTTACCTTCGTTTCCCTTTCTGTTCCTTTTATATCATGACAACCATAACAACCATAACTTTTTATTAATCTCAAACCTTGTTCAGCTTTACTCTCGGAGTAGTCTATCTTTACACTTGCATAATCAACCGTGTCTTTCAAAGTCATAAGATAAGCAACGATATCGCTTGCTTCTTGATCTGTTAACCTCAAACTTGGCATTTTCGTATTTGGGAGATAATGCCGCGGATTTTTAAGCCAATCATAAAGCCATTGAGGATTTACCTTGCTCCCAACTTTCGTTAATTCAGGTGCAACATCATAATTTAAGCCTCGCGTTTCCCTCACAACTTTGTTATCTCCAATTGCATGACATCCAAGACAACCAATGTCTTCAACAAGCTCCTTACCACGAATTGGATTACCACCGCCCTGATATTTAAATTGGTACTGCCAGTTCTTCATGCTATCTTGACCGATCTTAACAAGATAAGCAGTTATAGCTTCAGCTTCTTCAGGTTTTAATTTGAAATTTGGCATCCTACCATGAGGCAAATACTCACGTGGATTTAAAACCCAACGATAAATCCATCCTGGGGTTGTTTTTACGAGAAGATTATTCAAACTTGGAGCGACTTTCGGAAAATCATTATATCCATCAATACCATGGCACCCGTAGCAACCTGATTCAATTAAAATATGCTTTCCCATAGTAAGCGTTGGCGCCCACTTCAGATTAATCTCATTGAAATGACAATCATTACACCCAGCCTCAATATATTCTTTTTTCAAAATTGGCCACTCCCAATGTTTATCTTTATCACCATGCGCATATCCTTCAGTAAGGGCTGGTCCTTGACCACGATGACATGGCGTACAACCAAATGTTTCAGGATTATGCTTCTGAAGAAGTTCAAGATTTGGATGTGTCCTAAACGGCTGCGGGGCATCTTCAAAAAGAGGATCATTCCACCCAAGATGACAAGTCTGACATCTATCAACCCGAGATTTTAAAGTTCCAAAATTTGTCCGTTCAAATTCAGGTAATATCACCTGAACAATTTTTATCTGTGCTTCTTTTGTCTTCCGAATCCTATCTTTGATCCTGTTTATTTCTTCAAAAAGCTTATTAATCTCATGTTCAACATCGTCAACCCTTGACCTGTAGCTTTTAACCGTCGCCCACGCCTCATCTCTTTTCTTTGTTAACTCTTCTATCTTTGCATTAAATTCACTCATCAATGCTTCCTCGCGCTGTATCCTCGCCCACCAACTTTGAATCTCTTTATCACCCTTATTTTCAAGTTTCGCCTTTTGATAAAAGTAATAGTATTCATCAGACCTGCTTTTCGCAAATTGAAATTCCCTCGTCAACTCAGCAAGTTCTTTCTCATACTTTTTATATTCATCAAGGGCTTTTTTATATTCTTCAGATTGAAGAGCTGCTTTTGCCTTCGCAAGTTCTTCGCTCAGTTCGTTATATCTCGCACTATCAAAGTTTGCAATCGCAATTTTATATAACGAGTCAAGCTTTGCAAGCTTTAACTGATAAAATTTTTTCTGATATTCCTTCCAAGGTCTTCGGGTTGAGACCTCATCAACAATAGCCCATAATGTGGCAAGGAAAAGAATTGCAGCAAGCAATAGATAAATTTTATCATATCTTCTTTGTTCAACTGGGATCTCCCCACGCTTTTTTAACCATTTTAAAAACATTTTGGTTTCATTTTTTTGTTTTTAATTAAACATTGAACCAGGGCGTCACCCAGACATACTTAACATTTAAAGTCCATCTCAAGATCATTTTTATCGGCAAAGCGATCATAGTCAAAAACAAGTAAGATGTGATCACATACCTTGTCAAACCAAATTTTTCAGCAAAATCAGGCGTCTTCTTTTTCAACCACAACCAACCGATCGGCATTAAAATAGCGTAATAACCTATAACGACAATTCCACCTAAAATAGAAGCAACTGGATTTAAAGTCCCATCCGGATTATAAGTCGGAATCCCAAAAAGTTCAGTTAAATCAACATTCGTAATTGCAACAACTTTATGAGGGTCCCACTCCTCCCAAGGCCAGAAGAAATTCCAACCAGGTCCTCTGAAAAATGTGCCAACAAAGATCAAAAGAACCCAAAGCACAAGAAAACCAAACGCAAAAATTGTAATTGCCCACTTTCGCTCTTTGAAGGTATAATAACCGTTGCCTTTCGGGTTTATGTCAATGTATGGTATTGCCATCAAGCCAATTATGATAAGTCCCGGCAATAAAACGCCAGCAATCCATGGATCAAAGTAAACGAGCATTTCTTGAAGCCCAAGGAAATACCACGGTGCCTTTGATGGGTTTGGGGTTAAAGTAGGGTTTGCTGGCTCTTCAAGTGGGGCATCAAAAGCAATTGACCAAGCCAAAACAAAAGCCATAACAGCGATTGCTGCGATAAACTCGACCCGAACAAGATATGGCCAAACTTGAACTTTGTCCGTTTCATCAGCTTCGTATGGGATGCCGCGTTCATCATTTCTCTTAGCTTTTCTCATAGCATAAATAAAAAATCCGTAAACCGTGAAAAGAAGTATTATTATTGGAAAATTATCTGGATTTCCAAGAATTCGCAAAAGATTATGCATACCGCCAAAACCTGAAATTTATTTTAAATCTTTTTTGGAGAAGGACCTGAAATACCACCATCTTTTCTTACGCGCCAAAAATGAACAGCGAGAAAAATTGCTGTGACAAGCGGAAGAAAAATACAATGAAGAACATAAAATCTTAACAAAGCCGGTGGACCAACCTGCGTCCCTCCAAGAAGTAAAAACCTTATATCGTTATCAGGTCTCATCCCAAGCTCAGGACCAAAAGGTCCTTGATGTCCAAGAAATGGTGTCGCACGCGCCATATTGGTTCCAACTGTCACAGCCCATATAGCAAGTTGATCCCAAGGCAAAAGATAACCCGTGAAACTCAGAAGAAATGTCAAAAGCAAAAGTATAACTCCGATGACCCAATTAAACTGCCTCGGTGGTTTATATGAACCAGTTAAAAATACCCTAAACATATGAAGCATGACCGTTATAACCATAAGGTGAGCTGACCAACGATGCATATTTCTTATCAACGCACCAAATGGGACATCGTTCATTAAATATTTCATATCTTCATAAGCATATTCAGCTGCTGGTCGATAATAAAACATTAAAATCACACCTGTTATCGTAAGAATTATAAACAGAAGAAACGAAATCCCACCCATTCCCCATGTATAACCATAATTCACAGCGTGTCTTGAAACCCTCACTGGATGAAGATGCAAGAAAACATTATCAACAACCATCAAAGCCCTATTTCGCTGAGTGTCTTCATAACCATGTCTAAAAATCGATTTGTATATATCCGAACTTTTTATCTTCTTTTTTATTTGAGCGAGCATATTTCAAAATTTAGTTTGTTTTAAATTAACCTTTGTAGGGTAAGAACGAGCCCGGTTTTCCCCATTCGCCTTTTTCATATCTATATGTGATGCCCTTGTCAATCAAAATTTGCCCATCTTCAGCAAGCGTTATCTTCACCCTCTCAAGAGGTCTCGGTGCAGGTCCTTCAAAATTAATTCCAGATTTTCTAAATCCACTCCCATGGCACGGGCACTTAAATTTATTTTCACCACTGAGCCATCGCGGTGTACAACCAAGATGAGTGCAAACAGCAAGAAGAGCATAAAAACCATCTTCCTCTCGAACTATCCACACACGCTGTGAATCCTTAAACCTTTCGCTCACTTCACCCACAGTGTACTCATCCGGATATCCAGCTTTAAATGCGGTTGGTGGTTCATAAAGAACACGCGGGAACATATATCTAATCGCACCGATAATTGATGTAAAAATAAATCCTAAAAATCCAAGCCAACCAGTAAGCGTCAAAAAAGAACGACGATTAAACTTCCATAACCCTGTATCGTTTTCGGGTGGCTTATCTTGCTTTGGAATGACCTTCTTTTTTACATCTTTTTGAACTACCTCTTGATTAGTTGCTTGATTTAAGCTCTCACTCATGTGGAAAGGCTTAAAATTTGTTTTTGTTTTAAATTAAGATAAAAAATGTCCGTTTTACAACCAAAAAAATTATACTTTATGCGGGAAAAAGATGCAAATTTTATCTCCAAGCGAATCAACAACTGCTTGTAAATTTACAGATTCGAGATACATCTTCACTTTTTCATTCACTTCACCGAACAGAACTCTCACAAGACAATTTTTCTTAAATCGGCATCCAATATCGGTTGAGAGGTAACAGATTTCGTTTCTTGGTGGCTCAATCGCTACAACAATGTCATAAAGCGTTATCTCGCTCAGCGGGCGAGCAAGGATATAACCACCTTTTACCCCGATTGTGCTATCAACTATACCTGCACGACGCAAAGCTTGAAGGATTTTCATCATATAGCTAACCGATAACCCACACTCACGAGCTATCTCAGAAGCTCGAACAAGTTTTTTGTCTCCCCTTGTTGCCATGTAAACTAACGCATGTATCGCATAACCAAGGGATTTAGATATATCTACCATTTTGGATTGTTTATTATTCACTATCTTTTTGAACCATATCTATTGTCTCCCAAGGGCAATATTTTGCACAAAGTTTACAACCTATACAAATATCCTCATCAACTATTACGATGCCATTTACATTTGAAAAAGGGTTTACCCCATTTGCAAGGCTTTCCTTCAAAATATCAAGCGTTGCGGACTTAACACCATTGAACGAATCAATATATTCGGGTCCTCTAACTTTATAAATACAATCAACAGGGCAAAACTCAATGCAAACCTCACATCCAGTACAACCCTCAGGATTAACAAAAGCAATAAGTTTAACCTTCTTTTTCCTTACAGGCTTTTCTATGTTGACATGTGACATTTTCAAACCAAGTGATTTTTAAAAGTAAGTTCTATCCCTTACATTTGTAGCAACAAATCCAGAAACTAACCTTTGTTTCTTTTTCTCCTTCACTACTTCATTTACCTTTGCTTTCTCATATTGTTCAGCCGAATCAACCAGAACAATGACGACATTATTCCTAACTTC
>JBKBWH010000052.1:0-10227 GCA_046289115.1 Candidatus Kryptonium sp. | reverse complement strand
CCTCATCTTGAATCTCTATCTCAAAACCTCTTTTAAAAACCTTAAATTTAACCCTTACCTTCTTATTTGGGTCAAGTTTATTACCGTGAACGATCGCATTTACAAACGCCTCACTTGAAACAAGATAAATTTTATGGTAATCATCATCGGAAATTTTATACTTTCTCCTCAAGCTATCAAAGAATTTCTCAAATTTCTTCAGCGAAGAATCTCTGGATGGAAACTCTGCGCTCTCAATCCCCAGCTTTTTTGAACCAGTTTTTCTCATAAGCTAATCGTTAAATTTAAATTCAAATTTGGTAAATCGTTTGTTTTATCACCTATCTTTAATCTTTCAACCCACCCCTCAAAATTTAATTTGAATTTTCCACTTTCAAACTCAACTCTGGATGTCGGACCACTTGCCGTTATCCTTGAATCTAAAACTTTATCAAATCCGACAAACTTATATCTTTTCTCATCGAAGAACCGATAACCAACCGAGAACTTCGTCATATTATTTAACGAATAGTTTAACCTAAGGTTATATTCACCTATACTTATAAAAAGAGCTGGCTTTTCCTTGAACTCCTTCCACTTCAACCTTCCACTTTCTGAAAAAGTTAATTGAAAGCCACCTTCAAAATTTAATTTATCAAAGATCGGGAATAAAATTGAATCGTTCAAATAAAACTGTCTAAAAACATAACTTTTAACGGTTGAGGTGACGGTTTCAAAATCATAAACGATATAATTTGCCAGCACAGAAAAACTCGCTTTATTTCTCACGCGCCCACTTTCAAAAATGACAGAAGGCGTAAACCTTAATATCCTGTTCCAGTTATTGTTTACGCTTCTCGTTGAAAAAATATAAACCAGATGTTGGCTATTTAAATCGATGGGAAGTTCAATTTGAATTTCGTTTGAAAATCTCACCCTGAAAAAAACTCTGAAAATTTGCAAAAACTCGTCTCTATCGTCATCATTTAAAGTGCTCGGCGTGTCATATCTAAAGAGCGAAATATAAAACATGCTACCTAATGTTAGGTCATCCGAAACATTAAAAGAGATGTCGCCGTTTATAATTCTCCTTAAACTTTTATTGTTTTTCTGTTCTTCGTTTTGTTTTATTCTCAAAAATGCACTTTCGGTTATTAGCTCATGCCTTTGCGGTGTGTGGGTTTCATTGCGTTCTGAATAACTTATCCCAAATTTTAATTTTAACCTCCTTGTCTCATAAGATAAATCCGCACCTGTGCTAAGACCGAACTCTTCAATCCCTGAATCGTAAAGCGAGACGGTTTTATAGCGAATTCGTTTATTTATGTTTCTGCTGTTAAAAGCGAAGTTAACATTAAATGTTAAGCTATTTAACAGCGGATAGCCCAGAATTAAAAGTCCAGATATCGTCCTCTCATCCCTGCCTTCAATGTTGAAATTAACATTATAAATCTTCTGTAAGCTTGTGTCAGCATAAAAATAAAAATCGCGTTTTACGCGTTTTGCAAGAAATTCAACTCTGCTTTCAACCTCTGCTGCGAACCTTCTCCACAACATTAAATTCAGCGCCGATATAACATTTTTCCTCGGGGCTATGAAATCTTCCGAATGATTCAAATTTGTTTTCAAATGGTAGTCTGAAATTAGCAATTCTGCCGTATCTGAAGAAACTTGGTAAATCCAACCATTATCTCTTTGCCCCATTTGATTGTCAACTTTATATCCGCCCAGAAAAGAAAAACCAAGTTTTGCGAACGGATAAAACTTCACACCGGTTAAAATTTCATTTGTCGATGCCCTGCTGAACCCCGAAAGTTTTTCATCGGAAAATGAAACGGAATTAATAGCAAGGGCAGTTTTAAATCGTCGGCTTATGCTTTTGTAAAATTTAAATCTAAAATCATTATCATCGCGAATGAATTTTCTATCGGTTTTAACCACCATTTCAGAAAATTTTTCATAGATGTAAAGGTCAAATGAATTTTTTGATATGGAAAAATTGAAAAATCCGCTCCAGTAAAAGTTTGATAGCTCTCGTGCGACTTTGAGCTCAAGCGAGTTTTGTGACATCAGGGATATAGTCGAAGCAAAAATCATTATTTTAAGATAAAACCTGTTCAACTATGGTTATCGTCCCTCTCTTTGTGTCAATTTTTATTCTCGCCCCAATCGGAAGAGTTACCTTCTGAGGGATATGTCCATAACTTAAATTTGATATGACAGGGATCTTGAGATTTCCAAAGTAATCCTGAAAGATTTGTTCAAGAGTTAAACTTTTCTCAGGTTCCTTCGGAATACAATCGGTAAATTGACCAAGGATACACCCATTGATTTTGTTAAGTATGCCAGCGTTTTTCAATTGCGCAAAATATCTATCAATTCGATATGGCTCCTCGTCTATGTCTTCGGTTACAAGTATTGAATCATCAAAATCTGGCTGAAACTTCGTTCCAACTATTGAAGCGAGCAAAGATAAATTACCGCCCAACAATGTCCCTCCCGCCTTGCCATGCCTCAAAACAGATATATTTATTCCAGCGGGATTCTTTATTTCTATTTTCTTAGCTTTCGAAGTTAAAATCATCCAGAAAAATTCTTCGGAATAAGCGTCAAAATTTGAATAAATATCAACGGCAAGCATTGGACCAGAAAAAGTTATCAAACCAACCTTTTTAAAAATTGCAAGTTGAAGGGCTGTGATATCACTATATCCGACAAAAATCTTTGGGTTTCTCTTTATTATTCTGTAATCAATTTTGTCAAGTATCCTTGGAGTTCCATATCCTCCTCTTACGCAGATTATCGCTCGAACCTGCGGATCTGCAAACATTTGGTTTAAATCCTCAGCCCTTTCATCATCGCTTGCTGAAAGATAACCAAGTCGTTTGTAAATATATTTGCCCAATTTAACCCTATAGCCTAAACCCTCAAGATATGCTACTCCTTTTTCAATTCTGGAAAAATCATCAGGGGAACTTGCTGGGGAGACAATTCCTATGACATCTCCCCTCTTTAAAGCTGGTGGTTTTAATTTCTTCACACTTTTCCAGGTTTTGTTTCAAAAATCACTTATATATTTTATTATCCTGTGGCAGAGATATAACCTCAATTTTCACAAGCGCTGTTCCATCGTTTAAAAATCCAAGCTGTTTAGCTGCTTCATACGAAACATCAATTATTCTATTCTTCTTGAACGGACCTCTATCATTTATCCGCACAATTATGCTTTTATTATTTGCAAGATTTGTAACTTTGACAAGCGTCCCCAAGGGAAGCGAAGGATGAGCTGCCGTCAGAGCGTTCATATTATAAATTTCACCACTTGCTGTTGGTCTCCCATGAAATTCCGCTCCATAATATGAAGCAACCCCAATTTGAACTTTTTCAGAATTTTTAAATTCGGTGTCCTGCGTTGAGTAACGAACCGCACTTGCACATGAACTAAATAAAAATGTTAAGGCAATTATCAAAACTTTTAACACCCTCATAGATACTTCTCCATATTTTTTCGTTTAAGGTAATTCACAACATTTCTCACATCTTGAGCTCTATCGCGTTTGCAAATTAAAATTGCGTCCTCAGTGCTTACAACTATTAAATCCTCAACGCCGATCATTGCAATAAGAGCTTTATTGCCCTCAACAAAGCAATTTTTAACATCCATTAAAACCACATTTTCTTTGTTTGAAGCAACATAATTACCATTTTCATCTTTTGGGGCAAGATTATAAACCTCTTCCCAACTTCCAACATCGCTCCACCCGAAGTTAGCTTTTATAACATAAGCACGGTTCGTCTTTTCCATGACTCCATAATCAATTGAAATTGCTCTCATTCTTCCGTATGCTTGTTCAAGCACTGTTTTAAAATCATCACGACCGATTGCCTCGTCAATTTTCATAAGTTCCTCATAAATGTCCGGCAGATGTGTTTTAATTTCATCAAGAATCACATCAACTCTCCATATAAACATCCCGCTGTTCCAAAGGAAATCGCCGCTTTCCAAAAACTTTTTAGCTGTTTCAAAGTCTGGTTTCTCAGCAAATGTTTTCACTTTATAAACTCCTTTACCAGAGTTTTCGCTCTCTTCATTTTCAATAAATTGAATATAACCGTAACCAGTTGATGGGTAGGTCGGTTGAATTCCTATAGTTATCAGCCCACCTGTGTTATAAGCGGTTTCAATTCCAATTTTCAATGTGTGAAGAAATTTTTCTTGATCTGTTATTAAATGATCCGAGGGTAGGACGACCATCACGGCGTCGGGCTGTTGCCTTCGGACAAACAAGCTCGCAAGCCCTATGCATGGGGCGGTGTTTTTAGAGAGTGGCTCAAGGATTATATTTTTAATTGGAAATTTAGGCAAAACTTGGACAAGTTCAGCAGTTTGGTTCTTGTTTGAGACAATTAATATATTCTCCTCAGGGATAAGGGGGTTGATTCTTTCTATCGTTTGTTCGATGAGAGATTTTGAGGATAGGATATTTAAAAACTGTTTTGGTTTTTTAGCTCTGCTTTTAGGCCAGAATCTTGAACCCACTCCGCCTGCCATTATAACTGCAAATGCTTTTGACATAGCTTAACCTTTTTTGTTTTTAATTTCTCACATAAACTCTCGGAACCCTTGCAGAAACATTACAGCAAACCTCATAAGGTATCGTGCCAAGCAATTTCGCAACATCCCACGCTGTCAAATTTTCATTTCCAAATAAAATTACATCATCCCCAACTTTTACATCTGTGTTTAAGCCCACATCAACCATGATTTGATCCATCGTCACAGTCCCAACAACGGGAAAAAGTTCACCCTTTATTTCAACTTTTCCGAGATTTGTAAGCGAGCGTCTGTATCCATCCGCATATCCAATTGGTATTGTGGCGATCCTTGTTTTCTCTTTCGCGATAAATCGTCGTCCATAACTTATACTTGTTCCCGGTTCAATTTCCTTGATGAATGCGATTTTTGATTTCAATGTCATAACTGGTTTAAGTTCAATCTTATTTAAAACTTCAAGCGATGGATGATAGCCATAGAGCATAACCCCAGGTCTAACCATATCAAGATATGTTTCCGGCATATCAAGTATAGCGCCTGAATTTGCACAATGTTTTAAAGGTATGGAGATCCCCGCAGATTGAAGCTCTTTTAACAGCTCTGTAAACCTCTCAAATTGAAGGCGAGCGAAAGATTTATCTTCTTCATCAGAAGTAGCAAAATGCGTGTAAATTCCCTCAATATCAAGATTTTTAAACTCATAGTAAATCTTTCGGACAAATTCAAAGGCATCTTTGTAATTTACCCCAATTCTTCCCATTCCCGTGTCAATTTTAATGTGACATTTCATCTTTTTCCCAAATTTCTCGGATAAAGAGTTAAATCTAATGGCTTCATCAAGTGAAGTGATCGCTGGCGTTAGATCATATTTAAAAAAAAGTTCAATTTGATGTTCAAACGCTGGTGTAAAAACAAGGATTGGAGCATAAATTTCATTTTTTCTTAATTCAATTCCCTCTTCAGGTATGGCAACCCCAAGATAATAAGCACCAAGTGAAACAGCCAATTTTGATATTTCAACGGCACCGTGACCGTAAGCATTCGCCTTAACAACTGCCATTATCTTGGTTTCATCCCCGACGAGCTTTCTAACTTGATTAAAGTTAAATTCAAATGCAGAAAGATTAATCTCTGCCCTTGTCGGTCTACACAATTCCATCAAATTCTAATTTGGCTTTTTGAATTCAGGTAAAAATATAGATGGAACAATTTAAATTTTCAAATAAAAAACCCCAGGCGAAAAGCCTGGGGCTGAGAGTTAAAGTATAGTGGGGGGTGCTTTGATTAGGGCAATTCGAGATTTATCTATCGTTTTTTAAAATGTTCGTAAATTTTTTCAGCAACCTTATCAATAACATCATCGGAGTTGTAAAAACCAAGTTCAATTTTTCTCTTAACATTTTCAATTTTTTCAGCCCTTTTCAACTCATAAAGTTCTTTTGCTTCGCTTGAAATTTCAATTTTGTCCTTTTTATCTTCCGTTCTCTGAGCTTTTTTCCCGCCGCTTTCCTCCGGCAAGGATATTTTACCACCTATTTCATTTACTCGCATTATTTACCTCAAATAATTTAAAATTTTTCTTCGTTCAATTAGCCTGTTTAATTCTTCAGATATTTTCTTCATCTTTTCTCTTATATTATCGGCATTCTCAGCGTCAATCTTTAATACTTCGCCAAGAATAGCGTTGATTTCGTGTTGGACTTGCCGGGGGTCCATAGCGTTGCTTTTTATCTTCCTAAGTTCATTTAGAAATTCGGACAATTCCTCAATTTTCTGTTCACGTCTTGAAAGATGGTCAGGCAAAGTTTCTAATTCTTCCTTAAGAATCATCTCACGAATTAAAAGCGTCAATTCCAAAATTTCCCTGAGATTGTCAAAAATTAGCTGAACAAGTTGAGTATTTGAGTTAAACCTTGTCATTTATTATCAACCCAAGCAATTCACTTATTCTCCTTGAAATTTTCAGGAGTTCCTCAGGTGGTATCTGACGAATTACTTCATTTGTTTCGACATCAACGATTCTCAAAATGGTTTTCTTCGTCTCCCTGTCAATTTCAAAAGCGATCTTTGTATTGAAAATTCGAATAAACTGGTTCAATTCCTTTATCACACTTTCAATTTCTTCAATCGACAAACTTGCTTTGTTTTCATTTACAATCTCTTCGCTCACTGGAACCTTTGCCTCGTTTAACTCTAACTTACTTTGTTGAACCGGTTGAGTTGTTGATATGTTTTTTATTTCCTGAATCATATTACAAAGGCTTGGGTTAATTGTTGTACCATCGCTTGCTGTCTTGCAAAGGCATTGTAAAGGGACAGCAGTTGCGCAAATTGCTTCCGCAAACTTTCGGCTCTTTGATCTATCAGGCTATTTAGCGACTTTATTCTTTCATCAATATGTTTCATTTGTTCTTTGCCAAAATTAATCCTTTGATCGACCACCCCGCCGATTTGGACGAATGGATTTATGAAATCCTTCAATTTAACAGCAATTCCATCCGATGAATTGAAAAGAGCCTCAACCTGCGAAACATCTGTAGAGATTAATTTTTCAAGTTTTGTAGCATCCGAAATCGCAAGCGTTCCATCTGAATTTATTTTTATCCCGATGTCATTTATAAATTTTAAAGTTCCCGAAGAAACCATTTCACTTACCTTAAGCCGTAAATTCATTTTTAACTCGGTGAGCATATAATCACCACTAAAGGTAGAGCGAGTTCCCTCTGGTGTAGTTTTAGTTTTGTCATTTATAAATTTTATCAAGTCGTTATACGCTTTGACAAATGAATCGATAGACTCCCTAACCCTTGCCGAATCAATTTTAACTGCGACTGAAACCGGGGTATCGCCAGCATTTTGAGCCTGTTTAAGCTCGATCGTAAGCCCTGGAATGACATCATTTATTTTGTTTGAACCGCGGGTTATGTTAACTCCATTAACGATAATTTTAGCATCGAGCAGATTGACATCGCTATAGAGGTAGCCACCATTTACATCGGTTGAAGAGCTACGCGTTGATATTACACTTGCTCCGAGCCCAATGCTTTCAAGCAAATTTCCGGAAACATCAGCCAAAGAAATGGCATACTGACTCCCTGTATTTTTACTTTTGATCACGAGTCGCGAGGTTGAGCTTGTATCGCGTATAACCGTAGCACTTACATTAGAAACTGTGGAATTAATATTGGATGCAATCTTATTTAAAATCATCTCGTTTGTATCCCCCGAAGAAACCGCAACATTCACATCGGTTGATACACCGTTGACAATGATTCTGATCGTCTTTGTTCCTTCACTTACCGCCGTTAAAATTTCCGTTCCAGCATTTGAGAACCTTGCCGAAAGAACCGAATCTTCTTTTGCAAGTTGTTGAACAAAAATTGCGTGTGTTGATTGCGTCGCGTAAGGTTCAGCAACAATGGACAAGACTGAAGGATTTGAAATATCAGCTGTTTTCACCTGGAACTTCGAGCTCGTCCCGGACAACGACAAATCTTTTACAATTGTCAAAAGGGAGTTCAACTTTATTTTTAAATCTTGAAAAATTGAGATTTTCATTTGAACCAAATTTTTCTGCGTTTCAACCGGTTTAATAAGTTTACTTGTTTCAGATTGTTTGAAAATTTGAATCAGCCGAGTCAGCGCATCAGTTGGATTTATTGAATTATTTGCGTTAAAGTAAAATGACATTATTTCCCATCTACTTTTTTATTTTAAGTTAAAGGCTTTTGCCCAAGCGTCACGAAGCTCTTTCAAAATTTCAACGGCGTTATTAAAATTTCCCCTCTTTATCTCATATTGACAGTAGTGGTAAAGCTTAAACAAACTCAGAGAAATTTCTTTATAGTCAAAGTTAAGTGAGGCGATAAGTTCGGTTATCGCTTTGTTTGCTCTTTCTGAATCTCCCTTTTTACAACTTACAATTGCAACATCGTAAATTTTTAAAATAAGTTCAACAGGTGAAAGATTCAGAATTTCGTTTTCTATGTAATTGTTCTTTTCTGGCATTTTGTGTTAAATATTTGGTGTTAAATACAGTAGGGGGTTGCCAGGTGGCAACCCCCGAAATTTGCTCATCATCCGGCGTCATCAATTATCTAAACAGTGCAAGCACTCCTTGTGGAGACGCATTCGCTTGAGCAAGCTGTGCTGTTGCAGTTTGCTGAAGTATCATAAGTTTAGCAACCTCAACCTGCTCTTTCGCAATATCGGCATCAAAGATTCTGCTCGCGGCTGCATCAGTATTTGTCATTGAGACGATAAGGTTTGCTTCTTTAACATCAAGCCTATTGATAAGTGAACCAGCATACTGTAATTGTTCAGTGACCCTTTTAATAGCGTTGTCGATTGTAGTTATAAATCCAGTTGTAAGGTCACTAGTCACAACCGCAGTTGCTTTGACAAGTGTACTATCGACCGTGATATCAAACTTAACTGTAAGAGTATCGTTTGCGTCACTTCCAACTTGGAAATCTCTCCCAGCTGCCCAATCTCCACCGCCAGCTCCCCTGAGCAACTGCATTCCGTTAAATTTTGTCTGTTTTACAATGTCATCGATTTCAGCAAGGTAATCATTGATCTGTGTTGCGATCGCTTGTAATTCATCATTGCTTAAGCCACCGTTCACAGCCCTTGTTGCTTGCTCTTTAATTGAAACAAGCAAATCGTTAATCTTTTGCAATCCGCTCTCAGCAATTGAAAGGACATTTTTAGCATCGCCGACATTATTGATTGCCTGCACAAGACCGCGTGATCTTGCTTGTAACTTTTTGGCAATCGTATACCCTGACGGGTCGTCAGCGACAGAATTTACCCTCTTACCCGTGGCAAGCCTAAGTTGATGAACGCCAAGCTCACGGTTGATGTCGTTAAGCGCATTGTAGGCGTTCATCGCTGCGATGTTGGTGTTGATGCGTGTTCCCTGTGAGAATGCCATGGCTAATAACCTCCTTGTTTTTGTTTGTTTTACATTTACCAGGACATCCATGTCCTGGAGTTTTCAAATCTATTTATCGGTTTTATCGCCAAATTACTTTAATACAAACTAAAGAAGCCAAAAATTTATTCCGATAATTTCCCTGAAAACAAAAATATGAACTTTTTGCGATGCCCAAACTCTCGCTTTGTATGATTGTTAAAAACGAAGAAAAATTCCTCCCCGGATGCCTTGAAAGCGTGAAAAACATCGTTGATGAAATAATAATCGTTGACACTGGATCAACGGATAAAACAATTGAAATTGCTAATTCTTACAACGCAAAAGTTTTCCACCTTGAATGGAAAGGTGACTTTTCACAGGCAAGGAATGAATCGATAAAGCATGCAACTGGCGATTGGATTCTTATCCTTGACGCCGATGAAAGGTTGGACCCAGGACAGGAAACAAAGATTAAAAAGTACCTCAACTTAAATTTTGATGGTCTCTATGTTAGAATAATCAGTGCAGATAAAAATGGTAATCTTTCCGCCACTGAATATCCAAGATTATTTAGAAAAATAAATGGTATAAAGTTTGAAAGAAAAATTCACGAACAGATCTCTCCTTCAATTTTAAAACTTGGCGGAAAACTTGCTAAAACAGACATCACAATCACTCACCTCGGGTATGGTCAAGATGATGAAACTATGCGAAAAAAATACGAAAGGAATTTACAAATTTTGCTTGAGGAACTTGAAGAAAACCCGGACGATGC
>JBKBWH010000051.1:0-10370 GCA_046289115.1 Candidatus Kryptonium sp. | reverse complement strand
ATGGCAATGTTGAAAAAATTTGGATTTGTTTGGGTGAGATTGATAAAGAACTTGATAACCCATTGCCACGGATTTATTACGATGGAACTTTTCCAAGATATTTCGCAATAATTGAATTGACACATTTAAATCTTAAAAAAGTTGAGTTCGAGGATATTAATGAGGCGATAAGAAAATTCATCATCCAGACGAAAATAAATAGAAGCTTTTATGACGAGAAAAAGTCGATTTCGGATAAACTTAAGCATTTGCTCAACAAGGCAGAACGCACAGTTGAAAAAATTAAAGAAGAAATTACAGCTAATCAGAGGGCAGAAATGTATGAAATTTATGGCTCGCTATTGATGGCTAATTTGAATGTTTTACACAAAGGGATGGAAGAAGTTGAACTTTTAAATATATTTTCCGAAGGTGGTGAAAAGATAAAAATCAAACTCGATCCGTCGTTATCGCCGATTGAAAATGCAGAAAGATATTTTGAGAAAGCAAAAAGAACAAAAGCATCGCTTAAAATTGCAAGGGAGAGATTAGAAAGGTTGAAAGTTAACATAGAAAAGTTAAAGAAGTTGATTGATAAACTTAACGAAACCAATGGATTTGAGGATTTGAAGAAGTTCAAAGAGGATAACTTGGCTGAGCTTAAAATGTTTGGGATTATAAAGGACAAAACTGCTGAAAAAATTGGCAATAAATTCAGGAGATTTATCGTTGATGGTGGTTTTGAAGTATGGGTTGGAAAAGATGCGAAAAGCAATGATTTGTTAACTTTGAAATTTGCAGATAAAGAGGATATGTGGTTTCACGCTCGTGGAGTTCGTGGTGCACATGTGGTTTTAAAAACGGGCAGAAGGCAACCAAGCAAGAAAGCGATTGAGCAGGCTGGTAGCATTGCGGCGTATTTTAGCGATGCGAGAACATCATCCCTTGTCCCAGTTGTGGTCACAAAGCGAAAATATGTTAGAAAACCAAAGGGGGCACCCGAAGGAAGCGTTGTTGTTGAACGTGAAGAAGTCATAGTGGTTGAACCCAAGTTGCCATTTGAGGAGATAGAATAAAAGCACATTTTAAAATAAAGCTCTTAACAAATTATGAAGAATGAAATCCCACTTGATAAAGTAAATCGCCTATTGAACATCGGTGGGGTGGTTTTAATAACTGCCAAATCAGGTGAGAGAGATAATATCACACCTGTTGCTTGGAATGTTCCAGTTAGTAAGGAACCGGCGCTTGTTGCTGTTGCTATTTCGCCAGAGAGATTTATTTATGAGTTGATTGAAAAAAGCAAAGAATTCGCTGTTAATCTTCCGACACTTAAAATTTTAAAGGAGGTTTATTTTTGTGGGAGAAATTCAGGTAGAGATGTAGATAAGTTTGAAAGGACAAAATTGACGAGGGAAAAAGCGAAGTTTATTTCAGCACCGCTGATAAAGGAGTGTATCGCAAATATTGAGTGTAAGGTTGAAAGTATTTATCCGGCGGGTGATCATAATTTAATTATTGGAAGGGTTCTAAGGGCAATTGTTGAGGCGAAATTGTTTGACGATTATTTGAAAGTGAATCTTGAAGAGGCTAAGACAATACATCATCTTGGTGGAAGTTTATTTACAATTCCGGAGAAAATAATTGATGTGAAGAAAATTGTATGAATTAAATTTTGATGGTTAAACCTATTTGATGTAAGGAGGCAATTCTTCCAAGCGATATCAGGGCGTAGTCAAACCTATAGTTTTTAATTTTTAATCCGATTCCAAATGAGAAGCCAGTTAAATCAAGTGTAGGGGCGATTTTCATCTCTCTTCTTCTTTCATTATTGTATCCGAACCTAAAGTCAACATTCTCCGAAATGTTAAATTCACCGCCGATTGTAAAGTTTTTAATTTTATCTTGAACTTTTTGCGTTGGCTCGTTTATTTTGTTTAAGCCGATGTTTAGCAAAAGTGGCAAATGTTCAAGCTTTTTTGAGACGGCGAATTTGATTTCAAATGGGAGGTTTTCTTTAAGTGAAATGTAGCTGTTAAGCTGGGTTCCTATATTATTTAGCGTAAATGAGATATTCAAATTTTCTTCCTCGATGAGATACATTCCACCGATGTCAATTGCAATTGCGATTGATCGGGCACCAGCGATTGATGAATAAATTAATTTGGAACTTATGCCGTATTTTAATTTTTCATATTCCCTTGAAAATCCGCCGATAATTGCAATCTCACCGGCTGAGAATGAGCCAAGTTGATTTCCGTAACGGTCTGTTTGGTTGAAGTTGCCATAGTTTATGTAAATGAATCCAATCCCAATGCTACCAAAATTTTTTAGATTTGATGTGTAAACACCGTAACCAAGATTTATATCAATTAGATGTTTAAAGAAGCCAATGCTCACATACGGATTTTTTAATGTGGATAAACCCGCCGGGTTATAAAACAAAAGTGTTGGGTCATCAATCATAGCGATGAAATTTCCTCCAAGTGCGGAAGCTCTAGGACCAACATCAAGGCGCAGAAATTCATAAGTTGAGTTTCCACCTGCAATTGAAAGCGAAAGGTTTAAAATTAGCAGAATTAAGGCATATCTAATCACGGTGGTTTCAAATTTATTTTGTTTTTTAAAAATAGCAAATAAATTTTTAAAGGGCAAGAAAGCGATTTTGCGTCAATTTGAAAAATTATTTTTTCCTTATTAAATTATTATTGCCTTGAAATGGCTCTTTCTGGGGCGTCGCCAAGCGGTAAGGCAGCGGTCTTTGGAGCCGCCATTCGGAGGTTCGAATCCTCCCGCCCCAGCTGAAATTTTTATGTTTGGTTAATTTATAAGTTTTTTTTATCTTTAGTGTTGACTTGATGGACGATGAAAAAGTAATAAATAGTGTGAATGAGTCAGCTTAAGATTTTTTCTGGTAGGGCGAGCAGAGAACTTGCTGAAAAAATAGCCGAGGAGATAGGAGAACCACTTGGTCAATGTGAGATACGAAATTTTAAAGATGGCGAGATTTGGGTCAAGTACCTTGAGAACATTCGTGGAAATGATGTGTTTATTATCCAGTCAACTTTCTCCCCATCAGATAATCTGATGGAACTTTTAATAATGATTGATGCTGCGAAGAGAGCATCAGCACGTAGGATTACTGCAGTTATACCTTATTTTGGCTACGCAAGGCAAGATAGAAAAGATCAGCCACGGGTTCCAATAACATCAAAGCTTGTTGCAAACTTGATAACCGTTGCGGGTACGGATAGGGTTTTAACTATGGATTTGCATGCACCCCAGATTCAAGGTTTTTTTGATATCCCGTTTGATCATCTTTATTCAGCTGTTGTCCTTGTCCCTGCAATAAGAGAAATGATCAATGAAGAATTTGTCGTTGTTTCCCCTGATATCGGTGGTGTGAAATTTGCCCGGGGCTATGCCAAAAGATTAAATGCAGATCTTATCTTGATCGACAAAAGAAGGCCCCGAGCTAACGAGTCAGAAGTTGTAAATGTTGTCGGAGAAGTGAAGGGAAAGACAATTATAATAGTTGATGATATAATTGACACCGCTGGAACATTTATAAATGCGGTGGATGCTTTGCTTGAGAGGGGAGCGAAAAAAATTTACGGTGCTTGCACGCATCCGATTTTATCTGGTGATGCAATCGAGCGAATAGAAAATGCCCCAATTGAAAAGATCCTTGTGACAGATACGGTTCCCCTCAAGAGGCAGTCGCCAAAGATTGAAGTTCGGTCTGTTGCAAAGATTTTTGCAGAAGCAATAAAAAGGATTCATTGTAACGAATCATTGAGTGTTTTGTTTGAAATTGAAAACTAAGGAATTTAAGATATGACCGAAATAGTTTTGAATGCGGAAATAAGGAAGACGGGAAAGAGCAATTCTAATCGTTTAAGAATGACGGGAAAAGTTCCGGGAATTTATTATGCCCCTGGTGATGAGCCTTTGCCAATAGCTGTGAAGGAAACTGAATTAAAAAATCTGATCTATACCACGGAGGCGCATATAGTTAAGTTAAAACTTGACAATGGTAAGGAATTTCAATGCATTTTAAAGGAAGTTGAATTTGACCCCGTAACTGATAAACCAATTCATTTTGATCTTTACGGCTTAAAGGCTGGTGCAAAAATCACGCTTGAAGTGCCAATCGTGCTTGTTGGCAAAGCTCCGGGCGTTGAGAAAGGCGGTATTATTGAGCATTTGCTTCATACAGTTGAGGTCGAATGTTCAAGTGATGCAATCCCTGAGCATATTGAAGTTGACATAAGTAATCTTGATATTGGTGATTCAATTCATGTTCGCGATTTGAATGTGCCTGGAGTTAAGATTCTTGAAAATGAACTTTCTGTTGTCGTTGCGATTGTGCCACCAAGAGGTGTTGAGATTGAGGCAGAAGCTGAGGCAAAACCGACGGAGGAGGAATCTCAATCTTCAGCACCACCCAAGCCTGAATCAGAATAATTTATATAAAAATGATTGCTATATTTGGACTTGGAAACCCTGGGAGTGAATATGAAATGACAAGGCATAATGTTGGATTTATGGTGGTCGATGCGATTGCAAAAAATCTTAAGATCAATTTTAAACATGGAAAAGGTGAATATGTGATTGGTTCGGGTAAGTATAAGGGTAAAGAGATTTTGCTTGTCAAGCCGTTGACATATATGAACAACAGTGGGGTAGCCGTGAAAGATGTAGTTGAGCAATTTAAAATCGGTGTTGAAGATATTTTGGTTATATGCGATGATTTAAATTTACCGCTTGGGATGATAAGGATTAGACAGAGAGGAAGCGATGGGGGACATAATGGACTTTATTCGATAATTTATCATTTGAAGACGATTGAATTTCCAAGGTTGAGGTGTGGTATAGGGAATCCCGAAAAGATGAAAAATATGATTGATTTCGTTCTTTCGAAATTTGATGAAGATGAAATTGAAAAATTGAATAGTATGATCGATAGGGCTGTTGAGGCAACATTTTGTTTTGTCAGTGATGGAATTCTAACGGCGATGAATAGGTTTAACAAAAAAGTAATGAGTGGAGATAAAACTCCATGATCTGGGCAATGCTTCCCAGGTCCGAAAAATTTTTTAAAAATAAAAGACCGAATGGAGGTTAATTTAATGGCGAGAAAAATTCCGCAAAATATGTTGTCAAGAAGGTGGTATGAGACAACATTTTTAATTAATGCTTCGCTTGATGATCCAATAATTGAGCAAATCATCAAGAAATATGAAAACTTTATCAAAGATCGTGGCGGTGAGATAATTTTAATGGAGAGATGGGGAAGAAGAAGGCTTGCATATCCAATAAACAAGAAAAATAGCGCTTTTTATGTTTACTTTGAATACTTTGCTCCGCCAACGATAGTAAGTGAGCTTGAGAGAGCGTTTCAACTCGATGAGAATATAATGAGATATCTCACGGTTGTTGTTACTAAAAAAGCTTTAAAGGCGAAAGAGCAGGAGAAAAGACGTGGAAGGATTACAATTGAACATCTTGGGCTTAGCAATGTTGAGTCGATTGCACAGTCGGAGGAAGAAAGTTTTGAAGAAGATGAAGAGGAATAGAGTTTCCTTTTTCTGTTTAAAAAATATGTTAAAACTTAAATGATGGAGGGAACGATCTATGGCTAAAGAATTCAAAATGCCTGAGCTGAATAGCGTTGTCATAGTTGGAAATTTAACAAAGGATCCGGTGTTTCGGCAAACAATGAGAGGGACACCGGTTGTTAATTTCACCATTGCATCAAATCGTAGATTTCGCGATAGCAAAAGGCAGTGGAAGGAAGATGTCTGCTTTGTTGGTGTTGTCGCATGGAACAAACTTGCTGAGTCTTGTAGGGGCAGATTAAAAAAGTCAAGCGCTGTCCTTGTTGAGGGCGAATTGCAAAGCCGAAATCTTAAGACTGCTGACGGAAGGACGAGAACTGTTGTTGAGATCAAAGCAAGGAGGATTCAATTCCTCGATAGGAGAGCAGCAGTTTCAGGGAACGCTGGAGAACAGTCACAGTCTTCTTCTTCCCAAAGTCAACAGTCGGACGCTTTGAACAAATATCTTTCAAATGAGGAACCGAAAATTTAAACAAAAATAAATTTTAACTTAAGGGTTATGATTGAAAGCGAAGAAAAGGTATTACGCCTAAGAAAGAAAAAGATATGTAGATTTTGCGAAGCGGGCGAGATATACATTGATTATAAAGATGAGAAGAAGCTTGGAAAATTTTTAACTGAACAGGGCAAGATAATTCCACGCAGGGTGAGTGGCAACTGCGCAATGCATCAGCGTCAGTTGACCAGAGCTATTAAACGAGCTAGACATCTTGCTTTGCTTCCATTCGTTGCTGAGGCAGTGAAGTAATTTTTGAACAAAATTTAAATTGGAGAAGGAATAGATGAAGGTTATACTGCGTCAGAACTTTGAAAATCTTGGAAAATTTGGAGATATAGTTGAGGTGAAGGATGGTTACGCAAGGAATTTTTTAATTCCACGTGGGATAGCTCTTCCTGCTACGCCAGGGAATATAAGAATGGTTGAAATTGAGAAGAAACAAAAAGCATTTAAAATTGAGAGAGAAAGATTATCAGCTCAAAAACTGGCCGAAGAACTTGCGAAGATTGAAATTACGATCCCGATGAGAGCCGGAGAAAATGAGCGTTTGTTTGGTTCTGTGACCGCTCAAATGATCGTAGATGAACTTAAAAAGTTTGGATTTGAAATTGATAGAAGGAAAGTTTTGCTTGATGAGCCGATAAAAATGCTCGGGAAGTATGAAATTCCAATAAAACTTCATCCTGAGGTTAGTGTCAAAGTTAATCTCAATGTCGTTCAAGCTGAAGAGGAAAAGGATAGCAAAAACTGAGTAGTTAATTTTACTTGCTCCCGACCTTTTAAGGTCGGGTTTTTTTATCTTAAAAATTTTTAAGTGAGGTATAGAGATGGAAAGCGTAGGTTTATTTACAGCGTTTTTGTTTGGGGTTTTATCTTTTCTTTCACCATGTGTTCTTCCTCTTGTGCCGGGGTATATTTCCTTTATCTCGGGGCTTTCGTTTGATGAATTGAGGAATTTGGAAAGTGCGAGAAAATTTTTAATAAAAACTTTTTTGAGCTCCGTATTTTTTGTGCTTGGTTTTTCGGTTGTTTTTGTTTCGCTTGGTGCCTCGGCGACCGCTGTTGGAAAGTTTTTGTCAGATAATATGAGTGTGATTTCAAAGATTGCTGGGGTTATAATAGTTTTGTTTGGTTTACATATGACTGGGATTTTCAAGATAAAATTTTTGAATTATGAGGCAAAATTAAGAACACAGGGGAAACCGCTGGGTTTAATTGGCGCTTTTATAATTGGCTTTGCCTTTGCGTTTGGGTGGACTCCATGTATTGGACCAGTGCTTGCAACAATTCTTGTGCTTGCCTCACAACAAGAGACGGTGAAACAAGGGGTTTTGTTGCTTTCGGTTTATTCGCTTGGGCTTGGAATTCCATTTATATTGACAAGTCTAAGTATTAACTTGTTTTTCAAATGGTTCTCAAAGATAAGAAAACATTTAAATGTGGTGGAGATTGTAAGCGGTGTGATTTTAATTTTGCTTGGAATTTTAATTTTTACGAATTCGCTTGGGGTTGTTTCAGCTTATATTATGAAACTTTTCCCATTCTTGGCTAAATTTTCTTAAAAACAAAAGAACCTTTAACGAGCAATGTCAGTGAACACTAAATTAAACGATGTTGTAGTAAGAATTGGTGGCGAAGGTGGAGAAGGGGTGATGAGCGCTGGAGAGATATTGACTTATTCTGCAGCGAGATCGTCATACCGTGTTTTTACATTCAGAACCTTTCCTGCCGAGATTAAAGGTGGGCTTGCGATGTATCAATTTCGTGTAAGCCCAGATGATATTTATTCAATGGGAGATAAGCTAAACATTTTAATGGCTTTTAATCAAGAAGCGTTTGATAACTACGCTTCTGCTCTTGCAGATGATGGTGTTTTATTTTATGATCCAGCTGAGTGTAAGCCACCCGAGAGCTTTACAAAGAAAAAGTATGAGGTACCGCTCAAGGAGCTTGCGATGTCAGCAGGCGCACATCTTGCAAAAAATATGGTTGCAACTGGATTTTTAACTGCTGTGCTTGGAATTCCGCCGGAGAAATCAGAGCATCAAATTGTTGATAAATTCAAACGCAAGGGGGAAAAAATTCTTGAGCAGAATTTAACAGCTTTCAGAAGTGGAATTGAATATGCAAATAGATACTTTGATGAGTTAAGCAGATTTCGTCTTGGGGAGCCTAAAAAGAAAGAAGATAGGGTAATCCTTTCGGGGAATCAGGCGATTGGCTTTGGGGCGATAGCAGCAGGTTGTAAAGTTGCGGTCGGCTATCCTATTACGCCAGCTTCACCAATTCTTGAATTTCTTGCAAGGTATCTTCCGAGGTTTGGTGGGAAGGTAATTCAGAATGAAGATGAAATATCTGCTCTTGCAACATGTGTTGGTGCTTCATATGCGGGTGCAAAAGTTATGACACCTACCTCTGGCCCAGGGCTTGCTTTAATGACCGAACTTGTAACATACGCCTCAATGGCTGAATTGCCCGTTGTTATAGTTGATGTTCAACGAGCAGGACCTTCGACTGGTATGCCAAGTAAAACTGAACAAACAGACCTTTATCACGCTGTTTTTGGTGGACCAGGTGAAGCACCAAGAATTGTTATCGCACCGGCAAATGTCAGTGATTGTTTCTATGAAACAATCAGAGCCTTTAATCTTGCCGAAGAATATCAAATGCCCGTCATAATACTTTCAGATCAAGTTCTTGCTTATCAAACGGAATCTATTCCAAAGCCAGATATTAACTCAGTAAAAATTGTGAATAGAATTGAACCTGATTACGATAGTCAGAATGATTCATATCTTCGTTATAAAATAACTGAAACTGGCATCGCTCCAATAGCTGTACCCGGGCATCCTGGCTTTGAGTATATAGCGCCGGGGCTTGAACATAATGAGCGTGGGAATCCAAATTATACCCCGAAGGTTCATATTGAGATGCAAAAGAAAAGATTTAAAAAATTTGAAACATTGATTCAAACGCTTGAAAATGAGAATAGTGATTACCATAAAGTTGAAGGAGCGAAAATACTGATTATTTCTTGGGGCTCAACCTATGGAGCTATAAGAGAGGCAATCGCGAAGGCAGAGACCGATGGAATAAAGGTCAGCCATTATCATCCGAGAATTTTAAATCCGCTGCCAAGGAAAAAGGTTAAAGAAATCATCCAAAGCTACGATAAAGTTATCGTTGTTGAACAAAATTATCATGGTCAATTTGCAAATATATTGAGAACATTTGTTGATTACAATCCGATAAAAGTTAACAATTATGGTGGCGTTCCTTTCACATCTGAAGAAATCTATAATAAAATAATTGAGGTGTCAAAATGACCGAGGTAATAGAAAAAATAAAACAGGCAAAGATAGAGTATAAAAGTGAAGTTAAGCCAACTTGGTGTCCAGGTTGTGGCGATTATGGAGTGCTTGCAGCTTTTATAAGAGCACTGGGAGAGTTAAAAATTCCAACTCATAAGTTAAGTGTTGTTTCAGGAATTGGTTGCTCAAGTAGATTCCCACATTTCATAAAAGGTTATAATCTTCACACAGTCCATGGAAGAGCTTTGCCTGTTGCTCTTGGTGTGAAAATTGCAAATCCGGAGTTAGAGGTTTTCGTGGTCGGTGGAGATGGGGATGGCTTTGCTATTGGAGGTGGACATATCCCACATATAGCAAGGAGAAATCCGGATATGGTTTATATAATTCTTGATAACGCAATTTATGGTTTAACCAAGGGTCAAGTTTCCCCAACTTCAACTTTGACAATGACAACTACGACGACACCTTATGGTGCCCTTGAAATGCCGATCAATCCGGTTATGCTTCTCCTTGCATATGGTGCTACTTTCGTTGCCCGTGGATTTTCTTCAAATACTAAACAATTAACTCAACTAATCGTTGAAGCAACAAAACATAAAGGCTTTGCAGCAATTCATGTCATATCCCCATGCCCAACTTTCAATATGGAAATTACTTTTGATTTCGTTCGGGAAAGAGTCGTTGAAATCCCACCTGAGCATGACTTGACGAACAAGTTAAAGGCGTTTGAACTTGCGATGTCTCAGGACAAAATTTATACTGGGATATTTTATCGTGAGGACCGACCGACATTTGAGGATAACCTTCAAAAGATCATATCTAAATTTGATGGAACGATTGATGAATCAGTTAAGAAAGAAAGGTTGGAGAAATTGTTTGAGCAGTTCGCGTAGTTTTGAACAACCCCCTCTATAAAGAGGGGGTTTTTAATTTTATTTCAGCGATAAAAATTTCTCACCC
>JBKBWH010000050.1:0-10437 GCA_046289115.1 Candidatus Kryptonium sp. | reverse complement strand
AACAATCACCTTCAACCTTTATCTTTTCCATTTCCTCATTAAGCATCACTATTCCAATTAGAATTAATATTATCGGTATTGGAAGATCAAAAATTGTCTTGTTCATTTCTCACCTCTTTTATGTTTTTAATTCATTAAACCCCCGCCCGCCCTTTCGTTTTTCCCCTCCCCCATCCCCCGCAAAATTCTATTTAAATAAGTTGCAAACACTATGCCAAAGTTTAAAACCCCAAAATTTGAAAAGATTTTCGAAGGTTTGATCAAGGCAGGAAATAAAGTGACGATATTTCGGCGCCCATATATCGTCAGCGCCTATATTTGGGCAGGATTACGCCAAGCTTTTTCATTTTACTTTGAAGTGTACTTCTTTTAAGCCCAAGATCTCGAGCAGTTTTTGAAATATTATAATTACTTTTACGCAACTTATACTCAATATACCTTCTCTCAAACTCATCAAGAGTTAAATTTATTCCTCCCCCTGAAATTTCCTCCACATATTCTTCAATAACTTTGTCTTGAGCTTCTACATTTAACTTCAAATTTTCAGGCGGGTTCGTTATAATTTCTTCATTTTCATCTGCCCTCGCAATCATATCAGCTATAGCTGACTCAAGCTCACGGACATTTGCAATATTCCAATCATAGGCTAAAAGCATGTCCATTACTTCTTCGGATATCCCCTTGATATTTTTCCCACTTTCGGCGGAATACTTCTTTATGAAGAAATCAACAAGAATAGGAATGTCGTCTTTTCTATCTCGCAAAGGTGGGATTTTAACTTGATGCCTTGTTATTCTGCTGTAAAAATCAGATAAAACCTCACCGTCTTTAAGCCATTCCTCTGGATCCTGATTGAGCCCAATTACAATTCTGACATCAACTCTTTTTGCTTTTGAGCTTCCAACGGGTCTAAATTCACCATATTCAATAAATCTAAGCAACTTTGACTGAAAACCTTTCGTTGTTTTATTTATCTCATCAAGAAATAAAGTTCCACCATCGCATTCTTCTATAATTCCTTTTTTGTCCCTTACAGCGCCCGTAAATGCACCTTTAACATATCCAAAAAGTTCACTTTCTATAAGCCCCTCACTAAACGCTGCACAATTTACCGCCTCAAAACTTTTCTTATTTCTATCGCTGACCTCATGAAAGCGCCTTGCAAAAAGCTCTTTACCAGTGCCCAACTCACCAACAAGCAAAACGATTTTTACTGCTTTATTTTTTGCATATCTCTCCAAATCTCTCAACGCTTTTTTAAAAGACTCATTTTCACCAATTATCTCAACCGGCTCGCCACTTATTCCATGAACAGATGGTTTTTCCACATTAATGTATCTTTGAATCCGATCAACAAGTTCTGTGTATGTGATGTCGTCTGGGAAGATATTTCCATATCTTTCACCAAGTCTGAGAAAAGGAATTTCAGCAAGTGTTATATTAATTTCATCAGTTGAAATTTTTCCGTTCTTCAATTCAATCTCAATCGGTTTCTCAGGCTTATAGAAAAATTTTGGAACCCCCTCAATCTCGGGCGGTGAAACAAGCACATGATAAAGTTTATCCTTTTTCCTACCAACGAGTGTCATTGCAAGCGATGCATAAACCGACATCGTCTTTCTCCCGCCAGCGATGGAACAATGTAACACCGCGTTTTTTCTCTTTATAATTTTTCGTATCTCGTTGATTATAAAATTAGCAGCTATCTCATTCTGCTCGTCATCTCTTATATCCTCAAGTTCAACCCCATTTTCATCTTTTATAACTCTTATATTTCCCTCGTTAAATTTTGTCTTCATTCCAAACTCTTCGCAGAACTTTTCAAAGACACCATTTAAAAGTGGCGGTAAACCTGTACTCGGATTGCCCTCGCATATTAGCTTTTTACCCAAACTTGTCGTTATAACAAAAACCTCGCTAATCTCTATACCCTTCTCCTTCTTTAAATACCACAGCGTTTCAGTTAAAATTTGCGGTGTTGAACCAAGCACCGCAACCAGTATATCTTTTTGCTTAGACATATACACCTATTTCTATCTTTGAACTTCCTTTGATTTACTTAAAAATAGAAGCCCACGATTTGTTATCTTAACTCGGTAAGGTTTATCCTCAACTTCCTCCTCAACGAGTCCGTAAATTTTCAAACGATTGAGCTCATCCGGAAACTTCTCCGCTATCTTCTCATAATCAGTTCCGCTTCTTGGCTTCTTGTTCGACAAAATCTCCAGCAATTCAACCTCTCTACCCCTCGGCAGATAAAATAACTCCGGCATAAAAATAACATTTTTAAATTCTTCATTCATGTAATAAACTTTACATCCCACGAGAAACCCAGCAAGCGCACAAGCGATCACATGTGCCTTAAAACCACCCGTTGGATTCATAAATACCTCATATCCTTCCTCTTTCTTCTTAAGCGCAAGGTAGATAAATCTATCTACCATCTCAGCGATGCCTCTCACAAACTCATCCTTGGCGTATTTTTCATCATAGTTTTTAACCTCAAGAAAATATCCCGGAAATTCGGGATTATCATAAACGAGGAAGTTTTGGGATCTTAGATACCTTTGAATTGTCCTAACGCATATCTCGTTTGAATAAGTGTTCGTGCCAGATAAGTAAACTTCAATCTCTCTGGGCTCTTTACCCTCAACCACCCTTAAGAAAGTGTTCATCTCAGCTGATCTTTCCTTCGGATTTTCCTCAAGAAAATGAAAAATTTCCTCCATAAAATTCACATCGTCAATTGCCTTCTTCCAAAAATCGTTGTCGGACTGTTGAATCTTGCTTATTTCAGGTTTGTTCCTCTGAAAGTTTGAGAGCAGCGAATTTCCAACATTGATTATGTGAAATTCTTTCATAAGTTCCACCTGATTTTTTACTTTAACTTAAAAACTTTACCTTCATCCACCCCATCGGATATCTCCCCTCAAATAAATTTCTCGTTCTCCCCCATCTTTTATTATGCGGTTTCCTTCCACTTATTGTGACCGCATACACGCCTGAAAATCGTCCTACCCTTATAATGCACTCATCTCGCCCCACCCTTAACAAATTTCTCATTTTGTCGATAACTTCGTTCATCTCGATCGCAAATTCGTAAAACTCCCGCTCTAGTTTAAACTCTTCACCATAAAACTGATTACACGAGCTAATTATAAAATCTTTCGTCAACGACATCGACACACCTTTAACCTTCGGCAAGAAATCATCAATTATTACTTCACCCTCAAATTCAACTGATCCGCCGGTGATAATCTCACCAGCGATGACTTCTTTAATCATTTGAATTCCGATTGTCGCGAGCCTATTTCTCCGTTCGTCAACCTTCGCATTTAAAACTTCACCTATCCTCATCACCTCATCCGAGACGAAAACATCCGAGATTTTTAACGCCCTAAATGGATCTCTTGAAATGTCAACTTTTTCTTCCTTTTTCTTTTGATCAACTCTTACAGCCTTGAGCAACTTGTGCTCCCAAGTGTTTGATTTATACTCCTTTTCATTACTTAGGATCCGTTTAATTATTTCAGGGTTTTCTTTGGCAACCTGATCAATAATAGCGGTTCTTATTGCGCCTTTAATAGAACTGCCTGGAATATAAGGTCTAAAATCCCCATCTACTCTTACAAATGGTGATATCAAAAGTTGATTGTTCACATTCCTTAAATTTTCCTGATACTTTTCAGCCACATTTTTAGTCACCCTAACTTTGTACTTCGAAAATTTCTTCTCATCAAAATTTTCAACAATCAATCCCCTCAAACTTGTTATGTTGTTCTGCTCAACTAAAGCATAAAATTTATTGAGTTGCTCTTTGTCCAAACTTGAAATTATTTCATCAGCAATTACTCTATGAAATTCATCCTTCACAATGACATAATCAAATGGGGTTAAATCCTCACCAGTTCCGATATGAATCGGTGTTAAAATTTGATATTTGACCTTATAAATTTCCGCCATTTCACACCCCCACTCTAACTTTTAAAGGGAAAGCGTAAGCAAATTGAACTATATCTGGATTCGAATGAACATCGTTCAATATCTGACCGTAAAACTCTTTATGATCTTTGACCTTGAAAACGGAACCAGCTTCCATAAAGACAAGCGGTTTCTTAAATGGATCAGCCAAAGCGAAATGCCCACCTACTTTGGGATACTTTGTAAAAATCTTATACCACAGATTTGTGCCATCGACATTGTTCAAATCATCTTTTGTCGGGATAAAATTCGAAATCGTCATAAAAGCGTTTGGGTTTTCACTTTCAGGAAGTTTCAAATCTTCAATTGATGTAAACTTCAAATCCCCCTTCCCTATAGAAGCATCCGCTCCAAACCCAGAAAGTTCAATATATTTTAAAATCGCCTCTATCTGTCCCTTGCTTAAAAAGTCAGTTTTAACTGCAAACCACAATTTGACCCGAGGGCTATAAAATATCTCCTCAGTTCCAAACAGCTCACCAACGCCCGAGGTTGTAAAAGTTAATCGATTAATTTTATTTCTCATTATAGCGTGGGTTTCAACTTCCCAAACTTTGCCTTTCTTTGTTTCAGCCACAACTTCGCTTACCAAAACTTCAAAAAGTTTATCCCATTCTAAACCATCTTTCACCTTCTCAAAATTTTCAATTCTTATGAACTTTCTTTTCTTCACCTGTTTAAAGATTTCCCTCCTTTGAACTTTTTCAGTTCTCTTGATTTCAATTATCGGCACAGGTAAGTAGCCCTCGGGATAAGCATTCGACACAAGCGTTGGATTACTATTTTTATTCGCATCGATAAATTCTTTCCCAAATTTCTCGCCCCAAATGTGAAAACATGCCCATGCAAAATAACCCCAAAGCGTGTCAGATTGAAACGGAGTGATGGTTGAACTTTTTATCTCAAAACTTATTTTGTACGCTTTCATGATTCTTCAACTTCTATTTTTAAACTTTCGGGTTCGTAATCTTTGATCTCAATATTCTCAAACTTAACCTTCCCACTCCCTCTGCTCCCATATCCACCAAGACAATCAAGCTCAAGAAGTTTTAAACCTCTCAGAATAACTTCTTCAAACAACTTTTCATCCGTTTTGCTTCCATCTTCAGTATCAAAAACGCGATATATCAACTCAAAGCGAAATTCTACGCCTGGGATAACTCTTTCAAGCTTTCTTGGAGTCGCCTTTGCAGTGATACGATTTAAAGCATTTTCCGTTTTCTCTTCAATTATATCGTAAACCGTAAGCCCTTTCTTCTCCATCTCTTTTTTATACTCTTCGTCAATAAACGCATCTCTAAATATAACTCTTGTTGGACCCCGTTTTAGAGTGCTCTCCTCACTTCCTTTATCTGGCGAACTACCGAAAACTCTACAAACTGGGCAATTCACATCTGAACATTTATGAACTTCCCCATTTCCACCAACCTTTCCATAAGCCAACTCAATTAAACTTCTTATTTTACCCTTAAGCGATGAACCTGGGATATACGGTTCGTTGGTTATCGGATGTTTTATTACGGGGTTATCCATCCCACCGATCTCAATTATATCACTGCTTCCGCCAATGTGTAGCCCCGTTAAAAGTTTAATTTTCCCAGTGACGACCTTATATTTGACAAGTTTCATAGTTGAAAAACCTCCTGATTTTGTTTTTTAACTAATCAAATCTTTCGGCTTTACCATAATAATATCCAACTACAGCTTCAAAATGCTTAACGAAACCATTGAGGAAATCTTCTTTGTCGCTTACATTATCTACACACTCAGTGATGAAATTAACAAATTCTTCTGGGACAAGTTTTCGCCCTTTTTGGTAATTAACCTTCACCTTTAACATCCTGATCAATGGCTTGATCTTCTCAAACCCATCTACCTCAACTCTGTCAGCAAGGGCTCTAACCTCATTATAAAACTTTCTCAACTGCGCGCTTTTTAACTCGGGTTTTTTAGGGTCTTTACCAACGAACATATCAGCCCACTTTTCAGCCTCTGTTGTTACCATCTCCTCTTTGATTACCCATTTGCCATCGCTTGTCTTTCTAAGAAAATATTTTTCTTCAGCCATTTTGGCTTCCTCCTTTTAATTTTTTACCTCTGTATTTGTAAAGAACATAAAAAATCGGAATGTGAAGTGTAAGCCAAAGCTCTTTGTATTCCCCTTTCAAATTGTTCTCAACGAGTTCAAATAACTTCTTCATCTCCTCCACACCTCTTACTATCTTACCATCTTTTCTATCGACGATATTTCTTGCGACATCATATTTCAAAAGGTATGTAAACCTCAATCCATTTGGATCCCTAGACTCATAATAATCTTTCGCCATTCTTTGATAGTTTAACAATCTGTGCATAAATGTCGTCTTAACTTTTGATTCAGTTGAAGTAAGCCATTTTTCAAAATAACTTCGCCATTCCCATAACCTTGGCAGAAGTTCCCACTTTACAGTCGTGTTAAAAATGGTCAAACTATCCTTTCCTTCGTTACTCTTTGATTTTTCAAGAAACTCATCCGCCATCAAAATACCTCTGTTAATCGGATATTTCGGACCAATTAGGGCAATTCCAGCGCTTAAAGTTATATTCTGATTCCAGGTCGTGAACTCCCTAAATTTTCTGTAAATTTCTTCAGCGATCTCGACTATATCCTTCCACTCCCCAACCAAAACAAGATCGTCTCCGCCGGAATAAACAACATAGACATTTTTATATTTCTCTTCAAGCAGATGATTTAAATATCCAGCAAAATAAAAGTCCATATTCCGACTTAAAGTCACATATTTCGAGATGCTCAAAAACTTTGCAAATTCTTCACTGAACCCGCCAGAGAAAATATTACCAAGATTATCAACATCAGCTTTTAAAATCCCTATCATCGCTTTCCCTTCTTTTATAATTTCCCCGTTTTTTCTCTCAATCAATCCAATTGTTGCAAGTTCACCAAATGTTTTAATCCTACTTTTAGCATCGCTGAAACTTTGTTCTAACTCGCGACTGTGCTCAAAGATTTCTTCTTCTTCATCCCTCCACACAGGAACATAGTTAGCCAAAAATTTTACAGGATATATAAAACCTCCCAACATTTTGAAAAGTTCAATGTAATAATAATCCTCGGTGATATTTAACTCTTTAATCCTATGCAAATTGAAATAAAGCCCTTCAAAAACTCTGACGCTTTTATCAACATTAGAAGGTTTTTTGCTGGTATACGAAACTGCGTCAGACTCGGTTAACCATCGACCAAGATTTAAAAAAGTATCACATTGCCTGCAAATTTTCATAGTTTCACCCGTTTCATCCGTCAGAGATTTAACCCCTGGATTTTCACCACAAATTTGGCAATGACCGTTCTCTCGAATCTCAGCGTATAATTTGTCAAGGACAAATCCACTATCCCCGGCTCCAAAAAGTTCAAAGAACTTGCGTCTCTTCTTTCGTTCCGCTGACAGCTGGATTTCTTGAAGCACATTCCTAAACTTATCTTGCATCAAATCCTCTCCCGAAACCTCAACATCATATGTAATGTTGAGCGAGATCTTACCATTGAATTCATCGAACAACCATTTTGAAATTTTTCTCTCAACCTCTTTTAACTTCTCTTTTACACTGTCAAGATTTGGAGCAAGAATTATAAAACGACCACCCGCATTCATTATAACAGAGACAGGGGCGAGACCTACGGCATTTAAAATATAATGAACCCCCATCTCAA
Organism: Candidatus Kryptonium sp.; assembly: GCA_046289115.1. Lineage (GTDB taxonomy): Bacteria > Bacteroidota > Ignavibacteria > Kryptoniales > Kryptoniaceae > Kryptonium. The sequence continues at coordinate 2,744 of JBKBWH010000050.1, read as the reverse complement.
CAATCGCTTGCAGATAAAATGACCTCGCCCTTAAAATTTTACTTGCGCCTTTTACATTTGTAATCGACAAAGAATATATAAAGTCCTGAATCCCACTTAAATCTCCAACAATGAAAAGAAATTTTTTCGCCTTTTTATCTTTAATATTATCAATCGAATTTAAACTATGCGTCGCATGATGATAACAAAGCAAGGCGAGAGCAATTGCAGATGTCGTTTTTAAATGATCATAAAGCGAAACATCAGGAATATCTTTTGTTGAGCTTGGAATACACCATGTATATTTTTCAAGCAGACTTAAAATTGAACCAATCCATATATTAAAATGTTTTCCCAAAACATTTGATATTTTGAAATCCTCAACAAACTGAGCCCAAAGCTTCGCATATTCATCTGTCAAATCAATCCTTTCCTTTTCCTCAAAAGGGAAAATATCATCGGTTGGTTTAAGCGCTGTCAGGTTGTAAACCCAATTCTTTCTTTCGGTTGACTTATCATAGCTGAAAATGGAAAGCAACCGCTTTTTTCTGAAAGCCTCGCTTCCCTCATCCTGAACATCAGCAGTTTTTACTCTGTCCATACCGCTGCTCAACCAATCCGCCTGTTGGATTATATAATGCAAAGATGTCGATGGCTTGTGATGCCTTGCCGACAAATTCTTAACATTATCAAGCGCATCACTTGTCAGTGGCTCTGAAACATTTATGGGGAAGTCTTTTTCAAACGATTCAAAAAATTCACTCGTCCACAAAACATGCCTGTATCCCCCAGGCTCAGGACACATCTCGCTTTCAAGCGCTAATGTTTGTGGGGATAACCCCTCATTCCCACGGACAGCTCTTTGCCAGAATTTCCCGATGTCGTGAAAAATAGAGGCGACAATTACAGCCTTTTTTAGTTTTTCAAAATCCATTTTCCTCTAAAATTTTATTTTTCTTCTGTGGTCTTGCGATATCCCACATCCCAAAACCCATTGAATTTCTCTCCCCAAGCCCAACCTCCCACGCAAACTTTATAATCCTGCGCGTCCCTTTCAATTTAAATGGCGCAACCATACAAGGAATTTTGGTCTCTTCTTTCTTCCCCGCTTTTATAGTTATAAGCTTCCTCCAAGGTTTTTTCACAATGTAATCAAGCTTAAAAATAAAATCGAATTCATCCTCAGGTTCGTATTTGTAAAATGCAATAAACTTCTCAAACAAATTTTTGCGAATAAGATATGGCACTTCAGCATCAAAACAACCCAAGAAAACTCTCCTCCCAAGCGCATCAACCTTTGAAACAACAAGGGGTGAGATAAAAACACCGTCAACCTCAATCACCTCCATTGGATCATCCTCAAATATATTCGGTTCAAATATAACCTCAACGGACTTCAAGGTATAAAGATTCTTCCGATCGTAAATCCATATCTTGTCAATTTTCGTTAAACCGAATGCAAAATCCTTTAAAAATTCTTCATATGGGGATGAGATTAGGAATGAAATTTCAGAATTACCCGGAATTATAATATACGAGCCCTCAACACGAGCTCCATCAAAATAGAAAATTTTCGAAAATGTAAACATCTTAAATACTTTCCCGTCCAAATTAAATCCACCCGAGTGAATTCTCCTCGCAAACCTCCTGGAGTGTAAACTTATAACTCTGTAAATTAATCCCGCAATAAAATGGTTGTAATTCAAACTTAATTTATTATCCCCCGAAGAAATTAAATTTACCTCCAAACGCATACTTGATAAAAACTTAATTTTCTTTAACCCCCACCCTATCGCCCAGGTTCAACAAAAGACCGCATTCTGTTTTACATACATTATCAAACAACATAAATAACCCATAACGCTAATAATATAATAAACTTCCAAACAAATGTCAAGACCGCAAATGAAAAAACATAAATTCATTCACATAAAAATTTCAACTTCCCACCGTCACACTAAATTTGTCTCAAATTTCCCCTTCATCTGAATAAAAGTTAATTCCGCTCACACCCTTAACTTGCCCCAACTCATAAATGAACTCCTTTATCCTGGATTTATCCTTCAGCCTCACATGGTAAGAAATCTCAATTTTATCTGATGATATGCTTCTGATATTTACCAAATTAAAAGTTCTGCAATGCTTTCTCAAAACATCAAGATATAAACTGCTTTCCTCCCCAGATGTCCCGCCGTATGTAAATTGCACAAGATAATCTTTTCTCTTAACAACGCCGTAATTTAGTTTGGAAAGCAACAAAATTATAGAACCAACGAGCAAAGCCCCAACTAAAGCAATAATATGAAACCCGACACCACTTGCCATCCCAACAGCAAGCACGAAAAAGATGAAAACTATATCTTGTGTATCTTTTATAGCAGTCCTGAATCTAATTATAGACATAGCCCCAACAAGACCAAAAGCCCTCGCAAGATTGTTTCCTATAACCATTATCACCATTGCTGTTATCATCGATAAGGCAATAAGAGAACTTACAAAAACGCTTGAATAACTTATTCCCCTATAACTTAACCTATAAAAAATAGAAACAATAAATCCACATAAAAATGAAACGAAAAGATTTCTAATCACATCATCAAATGTAAATCCGAACGATATGTTCTGAAAATCTTGAAGCATAACCCTTGCCTCCTTAAAAGTTCATTTTTTGTAACAAATTGATATGAGAGTCAAAGCAAACAACATATTTTGAAAAACTTACAAGACTTAACTCATAATTATAGATAACACTTCTAAGCCAAGAT
>JBKBWH010000004.1:0-24018 GCA_046289115.1 Candidatus Kryptonium sp. | reverse complement strand
CCGGAGGTGAAAGAAATAAAGTATATAGCAATTGAGGGTGTAATTGGAGCGGGTAAAACCTCGCTTGCGAAGATGCTCGGTGAGCGCCTTAATGCGAAAGTTGTCCTTGAACAATACTATGAGAATCCATTTCTTGAAAAATTTTACCAGAACAGGGAAAGATACGCTTTTCAAACGCAGATATTTTTTCTTTTGAGCAGATACCGCCAGCAGTTGGAACTTTTGCAGAGGGATTTATTTCATGAATATTTGATAACGGACTATATCTTTGACAAAGACAAAATCTTTGCACATATTAATTTGAAAGGTGAGGAGCTTAAACTTTATGAGATGCTTGTAAGCCTGCTTGAAAAAAATATACCGACACCCGATCTGGTTATTTATCTTCAGTCGAGCGTTGAAAGGTTGATGTTCAACATTAGAAAGCGTGGGCGACCATTTGAGAAAAATATAACCGAGGACTACATCCGCGAACTTTTTGAAGCTTATAATGAATTTTTCTTTAATCAGTATAAAAAATCTCCTGTGCTTGTGGTGAACGCAACTGAAATTGATTTTGTCAACAGCAAAGAGGATTTTGAGGATTTGATGAATAAAATCTTGAGCCCAAGAAAATCTTACTTTGAATATTACAATCCCGCAAAAAGGTGAGGTAAATATGATCAGACTATTAATTTTGCTTTTGCTTATCTACATAGCCTACAAGTTTTACAAGATTTTCATCCGCTATAAAAGCAAGGTTGATGAGCTTGAGCGTGAACTGAAAAAGAGGAAAATAGATGAGCTAAAAGATACCGATTACGAAGAAATAAAATGAGATGGGTTGGGGAATTTCTTTACAAAATTGATCCATTTAGAAATAAAAGAGTTAAAAACTTTTTTATCAAGCTTTTAAGCCAATTTTTTAAAAATCAAGTTTTTACAAGGGTTGATAAGTCCGAGGGAATAAATGTCGATTTCGGCGATGTAAAGAAAATTTTAATCGTAAGGCAACATAATCAACTTGGGGACATGCTTTGCGCTGTTCCCCTATTCAGGGCGCTTCGTCAAAGGTTTCCAAACGCAAAAATTGCACTTGTCACAAGTCCTGTGAATTATGAGGTTGTAAAAGACAATCCTTTTGTTGATGAAATTTTAAACTTTGATAAGGTTAAATTTTTAAAATCACCATCAAGCTTTTTTAAGTTTGTAAGAAGTATAAAAGCAGGTTTTGATATCGCCATTGTTCCCGTGACGGTTTCAATTTCAACGACGAGCAATTTGCTCGCCTATATTTCAAAAGCAAGGATTCGAATAGGTCCCGCCTCGCTTAATGGGAAGGAAAACCCTGCCTCATTTCTTTTTAATTATCAAATTGATCTCGACTGGCGAAATGAAGAGGGAAAACATCAGACGAAGCGAAATCTTGACATCGTGAAACCGTTTGGGATTGATACAGAGGATTTGAGCTATGTTATACCATATTTCGATGAAGATAGGGAATTTGCGAAAAATTTTTTAAGCAAGGCGGGAAATTTTAAATTTTTAATTGGCTATCATCCGGGCGCTGGGAAAGTAAAAAACAGGTGGGATGCGGATAATTTTGCCGAATTAGCTTTAAAACTTGCGGATAAATTTAATGCTTTGACATTGATAACAGCGGGACCGATGGATGATGAGCCAGTTGAAAAGATGATAAAACAAATTGATGGAAGGATAGATTATCTTATTTTGAAAAATGAGAAGATTAGTAGAATAGTTGCAGTGATTGAATCAATCGATCTTTTTATCACGAACGACACTGGGATAATGCATGTTGCCGGGGCTACGAAGACGCCGGTGATATCTCTTTTCGGTCCAACTAATCCACATCAATGGTCACCTCTTAACAAAGATAAATTTTTCATTTGGTCGAAAACTGGGGATATAAACGATATAAAGGTTGATGATGTTTATAAACTTGCTGTTGAAATTTTAAGTAGAAAAGTGAATCGGGATTAAAATTTTTTCCTCTTTATGAAACTTTCGATTTCCTTTCTGAACTCAATAACTTTATCTATAAAATTTTCTTCCCCGTTCTCTATTTTGTCAACGGCTTCAAGAACTATCCTTGTTCTTTCCTCGTTTATAAGTTGTTCATAGTTTGATTTTAAAAATTTAAAAACATCAAATCCAAGCCGTGTTCCGGATAATCTGCCGTTAAAGCTTTGCACATAGCCTCTGTCTTTAAGTTTTTGAACAGTTGGTGCATAGGTGCTCGGTCGCCCGATCCTTTTTTCGCGCATCAGTTGAATTAAATTTGCCTCCGTGAAAAGTGGTTTTTCGCTGACCAAACGCACTTGAATTTGAGATATGTTATACTCTCCGGAATCGATCGCTCCAACTGTTTTGAGGGGTGAGATTAAGTTGAAGCCATTTTCAACGATGCTTCCGTTAAGTTGGAAATCTTGAATCAAGTTTCCGAGTTGTGCTTTAAATTTAAAGACTTTTAATTTTGCTGGCGTCATTTGGCTTGAGATGAAGCGTTTGAAAATTAGTTCATAAAGTTTTAGATGTTTTTTACTTAATTTTATTTGAAGAAGTAAAAGTCTTGTTTCAATGTCTGTTTCAAGTTCAAATGGATTTAAAGGTTTTGTTGGTCTTATACATTCATGGGCGCCTTCTTCAACACTCCAGGTTCGTGCTTTGAAATAAGAAGCGAGTTTCTCTTTCTCAAGATATTGTCGTGCTATATTTATTCCGAAACTGCTAACACGTGTTGAATCGGTCCTATGATATGTGATCAAACCACTTTCAAAAAGTTCCTGTGCTATTTCCATAACATCGCTTGCTGGCAGGTTGAGCGCGTGAATTCCATCTTGAAGAAGTGAATCAGTTGTGTAAGGTGGGAGAGGATTTTGCTCTGTTATCTCCTCAGTTAAATCAAAGATCTTAACCTTTTGTGTTGATTTTATTCTTTCAATTTCTTCCGGTTTGGCTGTGAAGTTCAATCGCAGATTGTTTTCAAGGAGAACATTTATTTGAGCCACTTTCTTTTTGCTTTCTATCGTTCTGCTACACACCCATCCAAGTACGGGTGTTTGGACTCTTCCAGCGCTTAAATCTTCTCGGTTGAATTTCTTCTGGACTATTTTTGACAGTTCAAGTCCTATCCACGCATCTTCAACTTTTCTTAAAATTTGAGCTCTCAAGAGGTTGGGATCAAATTGATCAGGATTTTTAAGCCCTTCAATGATAGCTCGTTTCGTAATCTCATGCCACTTTAATCGTTTTATGTTCTGATTGAAGGGATAAAGTAAGCATTTCAAATCCCAGGCGATTTTTTCACCTTCGGCGTCTGGGTCGGTCGCGATTAGGACTTCGTCAACATTTTCGGCAAGTTTTTGGAGGGCTGAAACGATTTCAGGTTTTACAATTTCAAATTTTACTTCAAGCTTTGAATCAACGAGCCTTGCGCCAAATCCGGGTTGTTTTATTGCAAGGTCTGTTATATGTCCACGCGATGCGGTTACAAGCAAAAGCATACCGGGCGCCATAACTTCAAAAACCTGTAAAGAGTCAACTTTGCTTTTCATTGGTTTCCCAAAGAAATAAGATATCGTTCTCGACTTGGTTGGTGATTCAACTATTAAAAGTTGTGAGTTAAATTCTATATCAACACCAACTTTTAGCTCCCTTGTGGTGTTTATCTCTTCCATTACCTTTTCGATGTCAAGGTCTTTGAAGTTGACAAAATTAACATCTAATGGTTCAAGTTGTTCTTTCATAAACTCAAATGCAGATGAATTGTCGATCATCAAAATTGATAATCCTTTTGTCAATCCCCCGATGGTTAATCTGCTTGCTCTACCCGATGCTTGAATATAAACGAATGGATCTGGGATTATAAGCGAATTTCCGGAGGCTCCTATTTTGGTGGATATTTCTTGTCTTAACAAAATTTGGTTGAAAAATTCAAGTGACCTATTCATAACATCATAAGCGAACTTAACGAAATCGGATACTCCGCTTGATTCCGGATTGAAATCTTTTGATCTTATCTTATTAAGGTTTGCTTGGTTTAATTCGACTATTTTTGATAGATCTTCAATTATATCAACAGCTTTCTGCCTTTCCTCATTTTCGAGATATTTTGCTATTCGGCTTATTATCATTATCATTTTTCTTGGTGAAAATGTCTCCCGATCAACGGTGATCTCCATTCGTGGAATTTCAAAGAATATTGTATATCTTAGTGCTGTTGGCAAGTCAATTCCTCGGACAAGTGATGAACGTCTTGATGATGTTCCAACGAGGACATCTATTTCATTATTTTCGAATGCTTGAAATATCTTTTTTGAGGCCTTAATATATGCGCTTGCTTTTATTCCGTTTTGATTTAAAAACTCTGCAATTTGCTCTGCTTTTTCACTACCTCTGACATATACGATTGCACCGCGCCCGAGCCTCTTCAGTAGTTTTACCAGTTCTTCTTTTGGTTCTCCTTCGGGGTAAAAATATGAATCAATTATATTTCTTGAAAAGGAGTAGGTTTGCCCGATATCAAATCCGAAGATTTCTTTTAAAATTTTAACTCGCAAAGTTCTCTTGGCAGTTTGGGTAGCTCCGGATACAATGATTTGCCCTTTGTTCGTTTTTATTTTTGAACGCAGTTCATTTAAATCTTCTGTCTCAACTTTTTTCATGATAATCTTTTGGGCATATTCAATTTGTTCATCAGTTATTCCAAGAATTTTTAGAACCGTGTCAATTGCTTGGGAACGGCGTAGAAAACCATCAACATCGTCAATAAATACAGCTTCGGTTTTTAATGATTCGAAAATTTTTTTATTTCTAACTATTGAGGCGGATGTCGTTATGATAATATCTGCGTTTTCAACTTCGCTTTGTTCTGGCTTTGGGGCGAGAGAGTGAATTTGGGCGATCTTTTTGTGTGGGGCAACGCTTTGAATTTTTTTAGAGACTTGAAACGCAAGGGTTGAATTGGGAAGAAGTATAAGAGATTTTTTTAGAAGAGATAATGCTATTGTCGTAGTTGTTTTGCCACTCCCTGTTGGGGCAAGCATTGCGAAGCTTTCCCCCTTGAAAAATCTTCTCGCCCATAATCTTTGAGCACCCCAAGGCTTGAAATTAAATGGTTCAAAAATTTTATTTACATCCTCGGGTGTAATCGTGTTGAGTTTGATTTCGCCGCTTAAAAGTTCGTCAAGCGATGCTTTTCGTGAACCGTGAAAGTTCAGGTAAATTATCTCAAGGTCTTGCATTGCTTTTTTCAATTTTTTGGTTGAAAGATGTTTTTTGAGTTAAAAAATTTTTATAAATTTGAACTATGAAGGATTCAGTATATTTTTAATTTGGCAAACAAATTTTAAACTTTCAATTTTTTAAAAGTGCTTGAGGGCAAAAAAATAATTGTTGGAGTAACGGGTGGGATTTCCGCCTACAAAACTTGTTATGTTGTTCGTGGTTTAAAAAAACTTGGTGCGGATGTAAAAGTTGTAATGACACCATCAGCAACACAATTTGTAACCCCCCTGACATTTTCAACCCTTTCGGGGAATGAGGTAATCGTTGAAATGTTCCCAGCATCAACTCATGAGGGAACAGATATAGGGACGAAGCATATTGACCTTGCTTTGTGGGCTGATCTTATGCTCATAGCCCCAGCATCGGCTAATACGATAGCAAAAATTGCGCATGGGATTGCAGATAATTTTCTAACCTCGATTGTTTTAGCTATAAGGTGTCCTCTTGTGCTTGCACCCGCGATGGATGTTGATATGTATTTAAACGAAATCACCCAAAGGAATTTAAAAATTTTAAAAGAGCTCGGTCATTTGATTATAGAACCTGAGGAAGGAGAACTTGCGAGTGGTCTCGTCGGGGTTGGAAGAATGGCTGAGCCCGAGAAGATAATTGAATTTGTTAAAGAGTTCTTCGCTGGAGTGAAATTTGACTTGAGGGGGAAGAAAATACTTGTCACAGCTGGACCGACTTATGAACCAATTGATCCCGTCCGTTTTATAGGAAACTGGTCATCTGGGAAGATGGGTTTTGAAATTGCGAAGGCATCTACACACCGTGGGGCTGAAGTAATTTTAGTTGCAGGTCCAACAAATCTTGGCACACCGAAAAATGTTAGAAGAATTGATGTTGTGACATCAGATCAAATGTTTGATGCTGTGGTTGAGTTTTATGATCAGGTCGATGTGGTTATAATGGCAGCTGCAGTTGCTGATTACACCCCGGCTCAAAAGTTTGAGAAAAAATTGAAAAAGGAAGATTTACCCGGCGAGACGGTCGAATTAAAGTTGAAAAAAACGAAAGATATTCTTAAATATCTTGGAGAGCATAAAAAGGATCAAATACTTGTTGGGTTTGCACTTGAGACCGATGACCCTCTTAAGAACGCAATTCAAAAATTAAAACAAAAAAATCTTGATCTCATCGTTCTTAACACAATAGGTGAAGGTTCTGGATTTGGATGCGATACTAATATTGTGACCATAATTTCAAAAGATGGGGAAGTGGAAAGTTTGCCTAAGATGACGAAATATGAAGTTGCGCATAAAATTCTTGATAAGGTTTCATCAATTTTTAAAAAGGTGAAGTGAAAGGATGAAAAAGGAGATAAAAAAAGTTTTGGATGATGCGAAGCGTTATCTTATTCAGCAGGAAAGTTTGTTTGGGGATGAGATAATTTTGCCGAAACAATCGTCTGAAGAGCCAAAGCAATCGCCCGTTGAAAAAGATGTCGGGGGTGAACAGTTTGGAGTTGATCCAAGTTGGGCTGAGTCAAAAACGCTTGATGAGCTTGAGGCGAAAATAAAAAATTGTGTTAAGTGTCCCCTTGGTAAAACGAGAACTAATTTTGTTTTTGGTGTTGGAAATCCAAAGTCAGAGGTCGTCTTTGTTGGTGAAGCTCCAGGGATGGATGAAGATTTACAAGGTGAACCTTTCGTCGGTAGGGCAGGGCAGCTTTTAAATCAGCTTCTTGTAAGCGTTGGTTTTAGAAGAGATGAGGTTTATATTTGCAATGTTTTAAAATGTCGTCCACCCGGAAACCGTGATCCGCTTCCTTCTGAAATAGAAGCTTGTAGCCCGTATTTGGTGAAGCAACTTGAAATAATAAAACCAAAATTGATCGTTTCACTTGGTCGTTTCCCTGTACAAACGCTTTTAAAAACGAATGCATCTCTAGGCTCTCTTCGTGGTCAAGTTTTTGAATGGCATGGAATAAAATTAATAGCGACATATCATCCAGCTGCAGCTTTGAGAAATCAACAATGGAAGCGACCACTTTTTGAAGACTTGCGCAAGGCTCGGGAAATTCTTTATCAAAGATAAAAATTAAAAAATTTTTAAGCCATGGGAATTGAAAAGGGACTGAGGCAGGAGTTTCCGCTTGAGAAAATAACTAAGGATTATAAATTAACTTCCATCCCTGAGCCGAGGGAAGCTGTTCCAAAAGTTTTACCGCAGGCTCCTGAGCTTGAAGTTGCAGTTCTTTCTGCGATGATAATTGATCCCGACTGCATTCCTAATGTTGCTGAAATTTTAAAGCCGGAATGTTTTTACAAAGAAGAGCATCGGATAATCTTTGAGACGATCATCGATCTCTTTGAGACCGGAAAATCTGTTGATCTTTTTATCCTAAATCAGGAGTTGAAAAAAAGAGGGTTGCTTGAAAAGGTTGGTGGTGCTACATATCTAACTGAGATTTCAAACGCAGTTGCAACATCCGCAAATGTTGAGGAATACGCCAAAGTTATCCACGATAAGTATATTTTACGCGAGATTATAAAAATGTCAAATGTGCTGGCAAATTCTGCCTTTAAGGAAGATGCTGATGCTTTTGAGTTGCTTGATTTTGCGGAGAAAAAATTGTTTGAGATTTCTGCTGAAAAATTTAAGTCTGACATCACCGATTTTAAAAAAGCGCTTAAACAAGTGCTTGAAAAATATGAGATGATAAATAGGGAGAAAAGACATCTCACGGGTGTGTCAAGCGGATTCCCAGAAATTGATGCGTATACCGGTGGATTTCAGAAGTCAGATTTGATAATAATTGCTGGAAGACCTGGAATGGGTAAGACTGCATTTGCTCTTTCAATCGCAAGAAATGCAGCTGTTAGAGATCGGGTACCTGTAGGTATATTTTCGCTTGAGATGTCTTTGGAGCAAATTGCATTAAGATTAATTTCAATGGAAGCAAATGTTGATATGCACGCTTTAAGAACAGGGAGGTTATCCGCTGATCAATGGCAGAGGATTGCTGGGTTTGTAGGCAGGATAAGTGATGCGCCAATTTTCATCGATGATACTCCAGCATTGAGTACACTTGAACTTAGAGCAAAAGCGAGACGCTTAAAGTCTGAACATAACATTGGTCTTATAATTGTAGATTATCTTCAGCTTATGCAGCCACCAAAAGCCGAATCCAGAGAGCGTGAAATTTCGATGATTTCGAGGGCGTTGAAGAGCCTTGCAAAAGAACTTGAAATCCCAGTGATTGCGCTTTCGCAGTTAAGGAGAGCGGTTGAAGAAAGAGGTGATAAAAGACCACTTCTTTCTGACTTACGTGAGAGCGGTTCATTGGAACAAGATGCTGATGTCGTTATCTTTGTTCACAGACCAGAATATTATGGCATAACCGTTTATGAGGATGGATCTCCGACAGAGGGAACTGCAGAGATAATTATAAGCAAGCAAAGGAATGGACCACTTGGAACTATAAAGCTTAGCTTCCTGAAACATTCGACAAAATTTGCACAACTTGAAATAAGAAGGACGCCAGAAGGTGAATACGATTTGGGTGAACCTGAACCTCCTGGTAAATCGCCATTTTAAAACAAAATCTAATTAAAGCGATGCTTTCTCAAGTTCTAAGTGCGTCAACTTACGGGATAGATGCATTTACTGTAAAGGTTGAAACTCACATTGAGCAAGGGTTATTTGCTTTTACAATTGTTGGTTTGCCGGATAGTTCAGTAAAGGAAAGCAGAGAAAGGGTTAATGCTGCGATTAAAAATTCGGGTTTTAAATTTCCGAACAAAAAGATAACTGTAAATTTAGCTCCGGCTGACATAAAGAAAGAGGGTTCGCAATTTGATTTGCCGATAGCAATTGGAATTCTATCAGCAACTGAGCAAATTCAATCAGATATACTTGACAAATTTATAATTCTTGGGGAGCTTGCTCTTGATGGGACTTTAAGACCTATTCATGGTGCTCTTCCAATTGCAATTTCTGTAAAGAATTCTGGATTGAAAGGGATAATTCTTCCGAAGGAGAATGCAAAAGAGGCAGCGATAGTTTCGGAAATTGAAGTTTACCCAATGGGTTCACTTACAGAGGTTGTTAATTTTTTAAATGGTGAACATCAACTTTTAAACCCGTTTAAAATTGACATAGATGAAATTTTTAATCAAGAGAGTAAGTATACAATTGATTTTGCAGATGTGAAGGGGCAGGAAAATGTTAAACGAGCTCTTGAGATAGCTGCAGCAGGTGGGCATAATGTTATAATGATCGGACCACCTGGAAGCGGTAAAACAATGCTTGCAAAGCGACTTCCGACTATACTACCACCTATGACACTTGAGGAAGCCCTTGAGACAACGAAGATTCATTCAGTGGCTGGGCTTTTACCTCCCAATACAGCTCTTATTGCAACTCGTCCATTTAGAGCGCCACATCATACAATTTCAGATTCAGCTCTTGTTGGGGGTGGAACAATCCCACGCCCTGGGGAAATTTCGCTTGCCCATCATGGGGTTTTATTTCTTGATGAACTTCCAGAGTTCAATCGCAATGTTCTTGAAGTTTTAAGACAACCGCTTGAAGATAAAAAGGTCACGATAAGTAGAACAAAAATGACAGTTGAATATCCAGCTAACTTTATGCTTGTTTGTGCGATGAATCCCTGCCCATGTGGAAATCTTGGAAATCCTCATCAGCAATGTACTTGCTCCCTGGCTCAAATTCAAAAATATATGGGGAAGATATCAGGTCCACTTCTTGATAGAATTGATATCCATATAGAAGTTCCCGCTGTTAAATATTCAGAACTTACAAGCAAGACAACAGGTGAAACCTCAGCGCAAATAAGGGAGAGGATTATTAAAGCAAGGGAGATACAGTTGAGAAGATTTAAGGGCAGAAAAAATCTTTTCAAAAATGCTGATATGCAAACAAGAGAAATTAGAGAATTTTGTAGGATTGATTCTGATGGGGAAACAATTTTGAAAAACGCTATAACGAAACTTGGGCTTTCCGCTCGCGCTTATGATAAAATACTAAAAGTTGCAAGGACTATTGCTGATCTTTCAGGAAGTGAAAATATAAAGCCTGAACATCTAAGTGAAGCAATTCAATATCGTAGCCTTGATAGAAACTTATGGGGGCTCATGACCTAAGATAATCGATCAATCTCCGTTTTTTAAATTTATCTCTCATTGTTTTAAGGTCAATATTTGTGTCTTTTAGAATTTTGCGAACTGTTCCAGCTGAAATTTTAATGTTGTAAATTTTCCGCATCGCCTTTACAATCGTCCTCAATGTCCAGTATCTTTTTTTAATGCCAAATTCAAAGGGAGCAAATTGATTGACAAGATTTATAATTTTCTGTTTGTCTTCGTTTGAAAATTTTTCTTTTTTCCCCCTTTTCTTTGGGATAATGCCGTTCAAGCCCTCTTTTTTGAATAGTTTAACAATATAAGCAACAGTTTGCTTGGTAAGCCCAGTTTCTTTCGCTATTTCTTCAAGCGATTTTCCCTCTGCCTTTAACAAAACAATTTTTGCCCTTCGGTAAAGCGTAGAATTTGGATCTGATGAATTTTCCAAAAACTTTATAAGCTCATCTTTATCATCATGGGTCAAGAATAGCGCATGCCTTCCCACCATTTTAACAGTATTAAATTTCTATTTCCATTCCCTCAGCTGCAATCAGAAGGTTAAACTTATACTTTTTCTTTTTCATCTCATTTTTACAATGTTCAAAAATTTCATCCACCATATTATCTGTGTGAGTGTGGTCATGGTGAAAGAGTAAAAGTCGTTTCACGCCACCCTCATGCGCAACTCTCAATGTAAAAAGATAGTGCGAATGTCCCCAACCAACTTTTTCAACATATTCCTCAGGAGTGTAAGTCGTGTCATGAATTAAAAGGTCAGCACCTTTAACAAATTCAAAAATTCTCCTGTTTGGATCACCGGGTATCTTCTCAAACCTTTCAACAACTTCTTTTTCCCAGTTAAAAAGATATGGTGTGATTTCTCTATCGAACGGTTCATTGTCGCTTATATAAACAACTGTCTTGTTATTGAAACTTATTCTATAGCCGAGTGTAAATCCCGGATGGTTAACATAAATTGTCTGCACTGTTGCATCATAAACTTTGAATTCTTCCTCGCCAACTTGAAGAAATTTTATACTCGCCTTCAACTCACTCAATCTTACGGGGAAATAAACCCTGTCCATTTGATCTGCAACGATTTGCTCAAGCGTTTTAGTCTTTGCCCCTGACCCAACTATTGTAAATTCATTTCCTGAAATAAAAAGTGGTTTAAAAAAGGGAAAGCCCTGAATATGATCCCAGTGCGGATGAGTTATCATTATGTAAGCCCTCGTGGATTCACCTTTGCGAATCAGATAATTGCCAAGATTTTTTATTCCTGTTCCGGAGTCAAGAATTATCAAATTATTATCGTCAAGTTTGAGTTCAACACAGGGTGTATTCCCCCCGTAACGAACTGTATCCTTCCCTGGTGTGGGAATTGAGCCTCTACAACCCCAAATTTTTAATTTCATAGTTTACCCCCTTTAAATTCTTATATTCCTTTGAAAGTTCAACATAATGAATGGCGGATTCCTCAATCATCTTTTTTTCTTCATTTGTCAGCTCTCTTACAACCCTTGCAGGAACGCCGGCAACGAGCATACCTTCAGGCACAACAAATCCTTGCTTTACAAGTGATCCAGCTGCCACAATTGAATAAGGTTGAACTTCAGCACCATCGAGGACTACAGCCCCCATCCCAATTAAACATTTATCTTGAATCACTGCCCCATGTAAAATCGCACCATGCCCAACCGTAACATCACTGCCAACGATCAGCGGATATCTTTCCGTTGTCACATGAAGAATGCAACCATCTTGAATGTTCGTTCTCTCGCCAATTCTTATATAATTGACATCACCCCGTATCACTGCATTAAACCATATATTTGAATTTTTCCCGATTACAACATCCCCAATTATAACTGCCCCTTCAGCTATGAAAACTGATTCGTCGATCTCCGGAAATTTACCCCTATAGGGTAATATTTTCATGTTTTAATTCCCCTTTGTTTCTTTTATGTTTTTCCAACTTTTCAGCTCAACTACAACGCTCCCAACCAAGACCTTCACCTTACCTTTCAACGGGATAGTTCTTTCATCTGCGCTTATCCAACCGGTGAAATCCCCAGTCAATCCGAAAAATCCAATATAACTTGCCTTCCCATCAATTTCATAAGCGTCGATCGGTTTATTCAGTGCATCTATTTTTATTTTCGTTTTCTTTTTACCAAAGTTTATGATCGTAATTCCTTTCATTCCCTCAATAAAAGTTGGCACGACCATTGTCTTTGATTGATTAAAGTTTGCTCGCGCATAATAAAAAAGAGATGGTCCATCGCAATACATAGTTGAAACTTTGACCGTATCTATTCTTCGCCCTTTTGTGTTATATTCAAAGTTCTGATAATTTTTTTCAACAACATAAGCAGATAAATCTTTGAAAAATTGATACTTGACGCTTTGGTAATACTTTCGCTCGTTAAGCTCGCCGTAATATCTTCTTGCTACGAACTTTGAATCAAAAATCGCTTCAAAATTAGCGTGAATATCAACAAATGGAACTGAATAAGAATCAATGTTCACTCTAACTTTATAAAGTTCGATCCCATTTTCAATGAACTTGTCGACGACCTTAAACTTTATTTGTCCAAGTTTAAAGAAAAGGTACTTGACCTCGTAAATTAGTTCCTCGCCTATTTGAATGAACGATGTATTAAACGACTTGTTGAATTTTTCAAATTCTTGTTGAGAAACTAATTGCGCAGTTATAAATGATATTGTGAAAATTAGGATAAAACAGAAACGCATGCTCTATTCACTAGAACCGGATGCTTTTCTTTGGGTTCTTCTTCTTGCTGCTAACTTTTCCTCAAGTTTTTCTTCAATCCGTTGCTGTGCTGAAATTATTCTCTCTTCAAGTATTTTTTGATACGCTACTACTTCGCTTGTTTGCTGCTTGAGAACATCAACTATTGTTTTTAAATCGCTTGTAGTTACATCGATTTTTCCAGCGGTGGTTTCGAAACTATCAATTATATTTTTCTCAGCCGATTTTGTTAACCTTGAAAGATTTATCATTCCAAGGACTACGCCAGCTGAAAGGATTATGACGATAACAAATCCAACTACGAGCGTTGCTCTATTTGAGCCAAGCTTTGAAATAATTTCATCAAATTTTGAACTGTTTTCATCAATTTTGGCAGAGACTTCCTTTACCCCCTGACTTACTTCACCAACGGAGCGCTTTACATCGCTAATTCCGGTTTCAACACCTGAAACTTTCTCATCAACTTTTGAAATACGATTTCTTAAATCATGATTTTGTGCTTCAACCCTACCAACTCTTTTAGAAAGTTGCTCCGTCTCGGATGAAATCGTTGAAATTTTTGAATCGATTTTTTCAATTTTTGATGATAGTTCGTCCCTTATCTGGTTCACACTTTGATTTAACTTTTGTTCAAACTCTCCGCGAATTTCATCAACCTTTCCCTTAAACGAGCTATCCAAGGCTTCCAGCTTTTTCATCACATCATCAACAGAATATCTTGTCGTTTGCTGTTGAGCTTGTGCGAGGAGATTAACAACAAATGCAAAAATTAAAAACAATGATTGTAGCAATTTCATTTTCTCACCAAAATTTATTTTTAAATTAAGAGCTCCCGCTTAAAAGCGGAAGCTGTTAAAAAACCTATTTACTGCTTGCTAAAAGTTTCTCCGCCTGTGGCATCAGCTCAAGAGCTTTCTGAAATTGTTCATCAACTTCAAGCATTATTGGATACCAACCCTCGTTTCTCCAAATGAATCTCGCTATATGTGCCTTTAAAATGGCTTTTATATATGTAGAATCTTTCTGATACTGTTCCTCATCCCATTTGATTCCTTTTGAAACGACAAAGTTCTTAAATTCATTGAGCATCTCATCCGTTATCTGGAAGTTCTTTCTAAAATATTCAAAGTTATTCGCATATTTAGCCCTTATTTCATTTCCTTTCTCATCCATGAAATTTGAAATAAAGATGTAGAACAGATTTTGCCTTCTTATGTTGACAGAGAGGTCAGTTAAGGTCTGAGTTTTCACGAGGAAATCCGGTGCGATTCCGCCACCTCCATAAACAGGTCGGGATAAAACTTTGGTGTTGTAAACTGTTTTCACTGAATCTTTCCCTTTGCTTGGGTGTTCGGCTAATGTCATATACTTCTTTCCTTCGTATGGTTTCTGAATCAATCTTCCACTTGGTGTATAGTATCTCGCTGTTGTCAATCTAATTGCAGAGCCATCGTTTAATGGAAATTGCCTTTGCACAAGTCCCTTGCCAAATGTGGTATCGCCGACCACAAGTCCCCTGTCCCAATCTTGTATCGCACCAGCAACAATTTCACTTCCCGATGCCGAACCCTGATTGACAAGCACGATGACGGGAACATTTTCAAGCACTCCATCTGATGTTGCATAAAATTCTTCGTTATATTCAGGGAGACGTCCCTTTGTGTAGACTATCAATTTCCCTTTGGGTAGAAACTCATCTGCAAGTTTTACAGCTTCAGAAAGAAGTCCGCCGGGATTATTCCGTAAATCAAGAATAAGTTTCCTCATACCTTGAGATTTCAACTTTTGAACAGCCTCTTTAAACTCACGATCCGTCGTCTCAGAAAATCTGTTTACGCTTATATAACCAATATCTTTTGATATCATCACAGCAACATCAACACTGTAGATTGAAATTTTATCTCTTGTTATAACAAAATCAATCAATCCCTTAACCCCAGGTCTTAAAATCGTAACCTTTACTTTAGTTCCCTTTGGACCGCGAAGTTTCTTTATGACATCTTCATTTTTTAATCCTATTGCTGGTTCGTCATCTATCTTGATTATTTTATCACCAGCCATTATGCCGAGTTGTTCACTTGGACCCCCAGCAATTGGTGAAACAACATTTATAGTGTCATTGATAATCGTAAATTCAATTCCTATGCCTTCAAAACTTCCTCTAATATCTTCGTTTACCCTTTCCATTGCTTTAGCGGGGATGTATACCGAATGTGGATCAAGGACGCCAAGCATCCCTTCTATTGCAGCTTCTACAAGCGTTTGCGTGTCAACTTTATCAACATAATTTTTTCGTGCTAGATTCAAGACATCGTTAAGTTTCATTATCTGTATGTAAACATCATCAGTGGAAAGCAAGCTGTTTAAATTTGCCCCAATTACCATCCCAACAATAAGGGCAATTATCATAGTCAGTGGTGAAAATTTTTGCCTGAGCATTTTTCTTTACCTCCTTAGTAATCTACTTTTATTTTGAGGTAAGTTAAAAAATTTTTTTCATTTTTTCCAATACCTAAACCGATCGTAATATCTTTCCTTATCTCCCAAATCAAATCAAAGCCAAACCTGAAGTTATTTTCAACGATACCATCAAGAAATTTTACTCTCTCAGCATCTCGAACTCGGTGTCCAAGATTAAAATCCCCTCCAACATTTATTGTGTCAGAGCCAACCACAGGATTTTTCCCGTGCCTTATTTTTTCTCCAAAAATTGTCAACACCGCTCTTTTTGAGAGAAGATAAACAATTTTAATGAAAAAATCATCTGAATTTGGTCCGATCTGGTGTCCTAATAAAAAACTATTATGCGTGTAATTGTTTTCATTAAACCTGTGAGAGTAAACATACGGCTCAATCCTCGTGTATTCAAATATAAGATCGGCGTCTTTTACAAAGTTAGCGAAATAAAATCCAACTTGATAACCAAGTTGGTTACCATACCAACCAGTGCCAATAGTTGGAAAGTTTATATCGTCAATTAAGATCGTCCCATAAATTTGGAAGTTTTTGAAGATGTTCGATTTGAAATCAAAGCCGAGAAGTGCATTATCCCTGTCCTGGAGCGAATGTTCGGCGGATTTGTAGAAGTTGATCGGATTAAGATAAGCAAGTTCAGGGAAACGCTTTGTGTAAATAACACCTTCCCAAACTCCAAAATTGAATTTATTCCAAAAGTTAAAATTTAATCTATGTGTCGCAAGATATTTTGAATTTATAACTGTCACATTACCTGCGACAGTGTCTGGAATCATAAACTTTGCCCCAAGAAGCCATGAATGGACAAAATCATAAGATACGCCTTTGTATTTGAATCGAATCTTTAAGAAATCGAAAACGGGCGATGTTTGTGAGAGGAAAAGTTTACCGGAAAATCCATAACCCTGCGCTATCAATTCTCTGCCAAGTTGAAAGCTGAAATGATTTGTTTGATACTTTATGTATGCTTCAGTGAAATCAAAATTAACAGAGCCTTGCTCGTTAAATTTATAATTTTGCTTTAATCTCAAATCCTCAAGCGCTAGCTCTTTACTGCCGAAGGACTGTCCATCCGTCGATTGGATATAAAATCCAAATTTTCCAGCATATGTTCCTCTTAATCTCCCACCAATTTCAGCCAAGGCGACCTTTGAATTTTTCGCAAACCTCATATCAAGGTTGAAAAGTAAATCAGCAAAGAAATTAATGTTTGAATCTCTGTAAGCATAGAGATATTTCGCTTTATCTGAAAGAAGCCCCTCTTTGAATTTAAATCCATCATTTAAGATTGATGTTTCAAAAAAGTTTTCGCTTTTCAATTCATTTTCAAACTCGATCATCAAGAGTTCAAGATGTCCCTGTTCTTTTGTGCTTAGTTTGTCACGCTTTGAATAAATCTCTTTTAGAAAATTTGCAACCTCGCTTCTTGATATCGGCAGGGAAGCGTCATCAAAATTTTTAATTATGCCTCTTACCTCCATTCTTTTTAAAAAGGCATATACACTATGCGAGACGGGAACGTTTTCAACTTGTGAGAAAATATTGGTTGAGAAAATGAAAAAAATTAGAAAAAACTTTTTCATCTCACCATATCCCACTCGCTTGAGATTGACTTTTTAAATAAGATAATAGAAACGGAGTTAAAAAACCACAAAACGAGGGTTCGTAAGTAACCATATTTTCTATATCTTCTTGGCGATTCGTAAATTTTAACTCCATAAACATTTATTATTTTTCCAAGCCGGCGAAGTCGCACATATAGTTCGAAATCTTCACCAGCTACAAGTTTATCATTGTAGCCATTTATGTTAAAGAAAGCTTCTCTTTTTATCACATGGCATTCGCCTCTTCCCATTCCAAGCCCTATGACATTCAAAAACGCAAAAAATTTATTTAGAAACCAATGAAATATTTTGTCTTTAAATGTTTCTTCATCGGGGTAAACTTCAACCTCAAAGGAGAGGGCAACTACTTGAGGCATCTTCATCAGATTATTGCATAGTTTGAAAAATGTATCGATATCATTTATTCTCGCATCTGCATTTAGAAAAACAAGTATCTCTCCGTTTGAGTTTAAAGCTCCAAGATTTCTTCCGCTTCCGATGGTCTGTTTTTTCCCAAGTTCATTTAAAACGATTTTATCGGCGAATCTTTTAGCTATTTCAATTGTGTTATCTGTGCTCCCTCCATCACTTATTATAACCTCAACATTATAATTTTGTTTTATTTCATTTGTGAATGTCTTTTCCGCCCAAAGGAGTGTTTTTTCTTCATTTAGGGTTGGGATTACAACAGAGAAACGTTTCATTGAAAACTTAATACTGTTTAACTTTTTGGTGCTTCTATAAAAAATGGGGGCGAAGTCGCCCTCAAGAAGCTAATTACAAACTTTTTAACTCTTCAATTAATAAGTCCATTTCTTTCTTTGTTCTTTTCTCTGTCACGGCAATCAACAAACCATCTCCATAGCCGGGGAACTTTGATAAGTCAATTCCCGGGAGAATTTTTTTAGCCTGTAATTTTTCTTTGATCTTGGATGCAGGGATAGGGGTTTGAACGACAAATTCCTTAAAGAACGGTTGATTATATTTCAGTTTAAAGCCGTCGATTTTTGAAATTTGTTCAGCAAGATAGTGACTCTTTTGGAGGCAAAGGGTTGCAACTTCTCTCAAACCTTGTTTCCCCATCAAAGCCATATAAACTGTCGCAGCTAGCATCATCAAGCCCTGGTTTGTGCAGATGTTTGAAGTTGCTTTCTCTCTTCTTATATGTTGTTCTCTTGTTTGAAGTGTAAGGGTAAAACCGCGCTCACCATTTCTATCGATTGTAACCCCGGAAAGTCGCCCCGGAATTTTTCTGATTAAAAATTCTTTTGTAGCAAAGATACCAAGATACGGACCCCCAAAGCTTAGTGGAATCCCGAGCGATTGTCCCTCACCAACGACTACATCTGCACCATATTCACCAGGTGGAACTAAAATTCCAAGTGAAATTGGATCAATTGCAACTATGAACAAAGCCCCCTTGCTATGTGTGAGTTTTTCAATCTCGAATACATCTTCGATGTTTCCAAAGAAATTTGGTTGCTGAACGACAACGCACGCTGTTTGGTCTGTTATTTTTGCTTTTAAATCATCAATATCGCAAACGCCAGAATCAAATTTAGTTAATTTGACATCGGCTCTTCTTGGATGCGTATAAGTTCGAAGCACAGCCAAATAATTTGGATTGATCGGTCCGGCGATGACGACTTCATTTCTTCCGGTATGACCGAGCGCAAGCAAAACTGCTTCCGCAAGCGCACTTCCGCCATCATACATAGAGGCATTTGCAACATCCATTCCAGTCAATCTGCAAATCATAGTTTGATATTCATAAATTGCCTGAAGCGTTCCCTGGCTTACTTCCGCTTGATATGGGGTATAAGCGGTGTAAAATTCAGATCTGCTTATTATCGTAAAAATAGCAGAAGGCACGAAGTGATCATACGCTCCACCACCAAGAAATGAAATTGCATGATTTAAATCGAGATTTTTCTCGGATATACTTTGCAGTTCTTTTAAAATTTCATATTCTGAAACAGGTTCTGGAAGCTTTAAATCTTCCTTTAATCTTATCTCCTCGGGTATGTCCGAAATCAATTCCTCAAAAGACGAAACACCGATCGCCTTTAGCATTTCTTGCCTATCTTCATCGGTATTTGGAACGAAGCCCATTTTTATGTGCTCCCTTAAATTTTAAAAGTTTTACTTACCTATAAATTTCCTGTAATCTTCTGCGGAGAGAAGATTGTTAAGTTCGTTCAGGTCTTTAATTCTAATTTTGATTATCCAGCCTTCGCCATAAGGGTCTTTATTAATCAAATCCGGTGAGTCTTTCAGTTTTTCATTTACTTCAATTATTTCGCCTGAAACAGGCGCGAAAAGGTCCGCAACTGTCTTTACGGCTTCAATTGTTCCAAAGGATTCAAGCTGTTTGACAACTTTTCCAACCTGTGGAAGTTCAACATATACGATATCGCCAAGTTCGCTTTGAGCATACTCAGTTATTCCAACAACGCCAATGGCGTTATCTTCAACTCTTATCCATTCATGTTCTTTTGTGTACTTTAAGTTTTCTGGGAATTGCATAGTTTTCTCCTTTTTAGGTTTTAATCGTTCATATTAAATTTAAGGTCAATAAATTTTGTATCATAGTCAACCCCACTTCTAAATTCGCGTGAATTTAAAAGTTTTATGTGAAATGGGATTGTCGTATGTACCCCCTCAATTACGAACTCTTCAAGAGCCCTTAACATTCTTGTGATCGCTTCATCTCTTGTTTTCCCGTGGACGATTAATTTCGCTATCATTGAATCATAATAAGGTGGGACGACATAATCCTGATAGATATGTGAATCCACTCTGACGCCGAAACCACCCGGGAAGTGGAGCCCTGTTATTTTTCCAGGCGAAGGTCTAAATCCTTTGTATGGGTCTTCAGCATTTATTCTGCATTCGATAGCATGTCCATTAGGTTTTAATTGTCTTTGTTTTATGTTAAGTTTTTCACCAGCTGCAATTCTAATTTGTTCCCTTACTATATCTATGCCATAAACCATTTCTGTCACTGGATGCTCAACTTGAATTCGGGTGTTCATTTCCATAAAGTAAAAGTTCCCGTTCTTATCGACGAGAAATTCAATTGTTCCAGCGTTTCTGTATTTTACGCTTTTCGCTCCTTTTACGGCTGCTTGACCCATTGCTTCGCGAAGTTCAGGGGTTATAATTGGGGATGGCGATTCCTCTATTAATTTTTGATGTCTTCTTTGAATTGAACAATCCCTCTCCCCAAGGTGTATTACATTACCATGTTCATCCGCAAGGATTTGAATTTCAATGTGTCTTGGTCTCTCAATGAATTTTTCAATATAAACTGCCGGATTTCCAAAAGCAGATTCAGCTTCTGTTCTTGCAGTTTGCCATGCGTTTTCAAGCTCGCTTTCATCGTTTACCATTCTCATGCCTTTCCCACCGCCACCTGCAGCAGCCTTAAGCATTATTGGATAGCCGATTTCATTTGCTATTTCCCTGGCTTCCTCCAATGTTTCAACTACACCATCGCTTCCGGGAATCACAGGAACCCCTGCTTTTCTCATCGTTTCTTTCGCTAACGCTTTATCACCCATTGCCTCGATCGCATCCGGAGTTGGACCAATGAACTTTATCCCCGAAGATTCACAAATTTCAGCAAACATCGCATTTTCAGATAAAAAACCATAACCCGGATGAATTGCTTCAGCATTCGTTATCTCAGCTGCTGCAATTATCCTTGGAATGTTAAGATAGCTATCTTTGCTTGGTCCCGGACCTATGCAAACTGCTTCATCTGCAAATCTGACATGAAGAGAATATCTATCTGCCTCGGAATAAACCGCAACTGTTTTTATGCCAAGCTCTTTGCAAGTTCTAATTATCCTTAAGGCTATTTCACCTCTGTTGGCGATTAAAATCTTTTTGAACAATTTTTATCCCGTGAGTTTTTTCTTACTTAATCAAGAAGTTCAATAAGGAAGAGAGGCTGACCATATTCAACGGGTTGAGCGTTCTCAACAAGAATTTTTGCAACTATGCCATGGACATCAGATTCAATTTCATTCATAAGTTTCATCGCTTCAACTATGCAAAGGATTGTCCCAGGAAAGACTTCATCGCCGACTTTAACATACGGTTCTGCATCTGGAGATGGCGCCCGATAGAATGTCCCCACTATTGGTGATTTTATCTCGTGATATTTTTTGCCTTTTTCAACAGCCGGAACTTCCGCTGCACCAGCGCCTTTTTCTTCTTTTGGAGCTTCAGTTTTTGTCTCAGGAGTTTGAGCTAAAGCTACGGGAGCAGGTTGCTGAACTGGTCCAATTGGTGGATAAAATGGAAACGGAATTGGAATAAAGTTTGGGAATGAGTTTGTGCTGGATTGCGCAACGGTCTCACTCTTACGGTTTTTACTTATCCTTAGCCTTGAACCCTCGATCTCTATTTCAACCTCTTCAACACCGCTTTCGTCAACCGCTTTAATGAGTTCTTTAATGTAATTTAGATCCATTTTTTCGTTTAGCCTCCTTTTTATTTTACTCTTTCAACATATTCGCCTGTTCTTGTGTCAATTCTAATTTTTTCGCCCTGCTCAATGAACAATGGAACATTTATAACAGCTCCAGTTTCAAGTTTAGCTGGCTTCATCACATTTGTCACAGTGTCTCCTTTAATCCCAGGCTCCGTTTCAACAACTTCAAGTTCAACAAAGGTTGGGAGCTGAATTCCAAGGATTTGGTCGCCATCAAATAAAATATCGACCGTCTCATTTTCCTTCATGAACAAAGCGTTATCCCCAACAACCTCAGACGGAACATGAATTTGATCGAATGTTTCAAGATCCATAAAAACAAACTCGTCCCCGTCTTTGTATAAAAATTGAAATTTTCTAAAATCAAGCCTCACTATTTCAATTTCCTCGCCTGAATCAAAGGTTTCATCCAAGATTCTTCCCGTCTTGACATCTTTAAGTTTAACCCTTACAAATGCACCACCACGACCTCTTTTTACATGTTGAAACTCAATAATTGTATAAACTTTACCATTGTATCTTATGTTCAAACCATTTCTGATGTCAGCAGTTGTCGCCATGATTTCTTTTAAGTTTTGTTTCGGACATGCTTTGAAAATATAAATAAAACCCCCGATAAAAGCAAGATTTAGAACTTTAAATTCTGAGTTACCTCATTTTCATTGATTGTTTTCTGAAAATTCTTAAATTATATTAAAATTAGCTCTCGATCTGAAATGCATGAACTTTCCATTGCGCAAAGCATACTTGAAATCGCTGAGGACGCTGCGAGAAAAAACGACTCAAAAGTGGTTAAAAAAATTAAAGTTCAAATTGGCGAATTTTCCGGCGTGGTGAAAGAGGCGTTGGAGTTTTCTTTTGATATAGCGAAAGTTGGAACAGTTGCGGAAAATGCTGAACTTGAGATTGAAGTAGTTAAGTTTAAATCAGTTTGCAATTCCTGTGGATTTGTTCTTGAAACAATGGACGATTTTAATTTATTTTGTCCAAAATGTTCGGAACCAATGAGCATTATCTCTGGCAGAGAGATGAGAGTTGAATACATTGAAATTGAGTAGATAAAAATAAATTTGGAGCTTACAATGCACAGAATTGATGTCGGCACGAGAATTCTTCAGGCAAATGAGGAAATAGCCTTAGAAAACAAAGAACTCTTTAGAAAATGGGGAGTTTTCACGGTGAATTTGATGTCAGCCCCTGGGGCTGGAAAGACCTCTGTCCTTGAGGTGATGATCAAGCAGCTTAAAAATGACTTTGCCATTGCTGTAATCGAGGGAGACTTACAAACGACGGTTGATGCTGATAGGATAAAAGCATTGGGCATTCCCGCCTATCAGATAACAACTGGCAATGTCTGTCATCTTGATGCTCGTATGGTTCATAACGCACTTCATGAGTTTAAACTTGATGGATTTGATATACTTTTTATTGAAAATGTTGGAAACCTTGTTTGCCCGGCTGAATTTTACCTCGGCGAGGATTTAAGAGTTATGGTTTACAGCGTTGTTGAAGGAGCGGAAAAACCAAAGAAATATCCACTTATGTTTCACGAAGTTGAAGTTGTTTTGTTGAATAAGATCGATCTTTTACCATATGCTGGGGTTGAGTTAAAAGAGCTTGAAAAGAATGTTCTTGAAGTAAATCCAAATGCAAAGATTTTTCCGATTTCATGTAAAACTGGTGAAGGGGTTGAAAGTTGGATAAATTGGTTTAAAAACAGGGTTGAAAAATTCAGGGAAAATGTTAAAAGCCCAGAAGATTTACATTGAGGGAATTGTTCAGGGAGTTGGATTTAGACCTTTTATTTTTAAACTTGCGAGCGAATTCAATTTGAAGGGATATATTTATAACGACACAAATGGTGTCTATATCGAGGTTGAAGGTGAAGAAGAAGCGATAAATGAATTTGTAAAAGAAATCCCTAAAAAAGCCCCGCCACTTTCATTAATTGAAAAAATAGTTTGTGAGCCTTCCGATGTAAAGGGTTATAAAGAGTTTTTCATTGAGAAGAGCAAAGAAGGTGAGGAAAAGTTTGTTTTAATTTCACCTGATGTTTCAACATGTAACGATTGTCTTCAAGAGCTTTTTGATCCTGCCGATAGAAGGTTTAGGTATCCGTTTATAAACTGCACGAATTGTGGTCCGAGATTCACAATCATAATTGATGTGCCTTACGATAGACCGAAGACGACAATGTCTGTTTTTAAGATGTGTGATAGGTGTGAACACGAATATCACGATCCTTCAAATCGAAGGTTCCATGCCCAACCCAATGCTTGTCCTGTTTGT
>JBKBWH010000049.1:0-10578 GCA_046289115.1 Candidatus Kryptonium sp. | reverse complement strand
CATGCATGGTGACCCAATGACTTACCTTAATTCCAATTGAAGCAATCTTCTCATCCCCAACCCAAACGCCAGTCAAACCATCTTTCCTTTCAGCCTTTATTCCGAAATCATCTAAACTTAAAATTATAACTTCCTCAATTTTTCTCAAATAAGTATGCACATCAATCTCCAATTCATTAAGTTTAAAGATCGGATATCCAACAACTTGTCCAGGTCCATGGTAGGTGATTTTCCCACCGCGATCAATTTTGAAAATCTTCGCCCCAAGATTATTTAGAAAAAATTCACTGACCTTTAAATCTTTCTCATCTCCAGCCTTGCCAACCGTGTAAACATGTTCGTGCTCAGTAAGAATTAAAACATCGCTTACTTCCCCATTCACTCTCATTTTATGAAGTTTGCTTTGAAAGCTCCAAACTTTTTCATAGTCCGAAGGTCCCGGAATATCTATAAAAATAGCCCTCAAACTTTCTGTGCATTTATTTTTAAACTTTGATTAAAAGTTAAAAAACCGCCCTTACAAAACAAAATTTAGGTTAAATCGAAAACTTGGGTCATTTTTACAGGTGCACAAAATATCTGCGGTTTTTACTTGACTATAATCGCTTAATTTCATAACTTTAAAACGAGAATTAAATCACAACAACTTCGAAAATAAATTTTTAAAAAGCTTGGAAAGCATAGCTGCGGTAATTGTATTTGCCCTAATCTTCGTGATCGCGGCGTACTTTTTTGTTAATACAACCCAAAAATCAAAAAAACTTTTACCCGAATTTATAAATGGCAAACCAAGCCTTGTTTTTTTCTGGATAGACAATCAAACCTGTAAAGTAATGGGTTCAATAGTTGATAAAATAAAAAATGATTTCAACGGCAGCGTTAAAATTTTGAGCTTTAACGCAGTTAAAAATTATGAAATGGCTGAAAATTATCTCGTTCTCGATATTCCACTCATAATTTTGTTTGATAAAGAAGGTAACCAAGTTATTAGAATTACTAAACCAAATGAATACCCAAAACTTGAAGCGAAATTAAAAGAAATAATTTAAATCAAGGGGTGAACAACAATGAGAATCGGCATCTTAACTGGAGGTGGAGATTGTCCCGGATTGAACGCGGCTATAAGAGCTGTTGTCCGTAAAGCTCTTAGTTCCGGACATGAAACCGTTGGAATAAGAAACGGATGGAAGGGGCTGATGAACCTTGATACTTTTCCACTCGACCTCAACAATATCTCTGGGATTCTCCCCAGAGGTGGAACTATACTTGGAACATCAAGAACAAATCCGTATAAACATCCAGATGGGGAGAAAAAAATTCTTGAAAATCTTGAGCATGAGAAAATAGATGTAATCGTTGCAATTGGTGGTGAAGACACTCTCAGCGTAGCATATAAACTTCACAAAGCCGGCGTAAATGTTGTGGGTATACCTAAAACGATCGATAATGATGTTCGCGGAACTGATTACTCGATCGGTTTTGATACAGCTGTTAACATTGCAATGGAGGCAATTGATAGAGTGCATACAACCGCAGAAAGTCATAACCGCGTTGCGGTTGTTGAAGTCATGGGTCGTCATACTGGGTGGATCGCTCTTTACTCGGGGCTTGCAGGTGGAGCAGATGTAATATTAATACCTGAAAAACCATTTGACATTGATCAGGTTTGCAAAATAATTGAAAAAAGACATGCCCGCGGGAAAAACTTTAGCATTGTTGTTGTGGCTGAAGGAGCAAAATTTAAGGTTGAAGAACATGTCGACAAAGATGGGACACTTATCGTTCAGGACTTAAGAGTTGATGAGTTTGGACATGTTCGTCTCGGTGGAATTGGAAACCTCGTCGCAGACCAAATTGAGAAAAAAACAGGAATGGAAGCAAGAGCGACAATCCTTGGACATATACAGAGAGGTGGCTCTCCAACGGCATTTGATAGAATCCTTGCAACGAGATTTGGCGTCAAGGCTGTTGAACTTATAAATGAACGAAAATTTGGTATGATGACAGCGCTCCAAGGAAGTGATATCGTAGAAGTTGAACTTTATGAAGTTGTCGGAGGTTTAAAAACCGTAAATCCAGAACTATTTGAAATAGCTGAGGTCTTCTTCGGATAATAAAATTTCGCATCTACACCGCAGAGAAATCTATCGGTATAACTTATTCCTGCGAATATATTCCTCCACCCCAACCGGAACAAGGTATCTTATTGACTTCCCAAGCCTTATTCTATTCCTTATTGATGATGCTGAAACATCCACATTTGGCACCGTGATGAAAGTCGCATACTTAGAAAATTTAGATTCCGTGACTCTATAACCGTAGCGATTGAAAACAAGAAGATGAACCTTTTTCACAATCTCATCAGGAGCTTTCCACATATGGAACTCCTCAAACTGATCAGCACCAATTAAAAGGTAAAAATCACGCTCGGGGAATTTCTCAACAAGATAACTTACAGTTTCAACTGTATATGAAATTCCACCTCGTTTTATTTCAATGTCAGAAACTTCAAAAAAAGGATTTTCGCTTATTGCAATTTTAACCATTTCAAATCTATGATGAGCGCTTGCCATTTGAGAAAGATATTCCAAACTTTGCTTATGCGGTGGGCTCGCACAAGGAATGAAAATAATTTTGTCAAGGTTTGCTTCTTCCCTTATAAACTC
The DNA here is from genome assembly GCA_046289115.1 of Candidatus Kryptonium sp. Lineage (GTDB taxonomy): Bacteria > Bacteroidota > Ignavibacteria > Kryptoniales > Kryptoniaceae > Kryptonium. The sequence goes on along the minus strand of JBKBWH010000049.1, from coordinate 7,912 downwards.
AGCAACTATCAAATGCCCAATATGCGGTGGGTTAAATGTGCCACCAAAAATTCCAACCCTCATTTAATCAATTAGTGTTATTTTTCTTTTCTTTAAAAGATTCAAAATCGCTGACCTTGTCCTTTTGAATTCATCACCTTTTCCCATATTTATCACAGTTGCAAAAACACTTCTCAATGATTCAACATCCTTTGCGTAATCAATTCTCTTCAAAGGAACATAAAGAACATCAAGCTCGCTTGCTAATTTCAATATGTTAATTTCATCGTTTTCCTCTTCCAGCTTTGACACAAACCTTTCGTGCAATCTTTTAAGCCCGATAAGCTTGTTTGGATTATCTCTGTAAATTGAAGTGACAATGACATCGTATTTGTGAGTCATAACTTCATAAGCATTATTTATCCAAGGTATTGGATAAATAAAACTTGCTATTTCAAGCAAAACAACAAATTTGCGCTCATCTTTGAATGCCCTTGAGATGCTTTCAAAATAACGATTTACATTGCCCTCAACAACTGAAACTTTTACTCGGAGTGGAAAAACCTGAATTAAAAGATCGCATGTATCGTGGTCAGGGAAATAAACATAAACATTTGTGTTTCTGCTCTTTTGGACATAATAATCGCAGGTATCATGAAGTATTGCTTTATAAATTTCCAGTTTTTCATCAAAGGAAAAACTATCATCAACTTTTAAATCGCTCAATTTCGCCGGAAAAATTATCAAAGCTTTTTCTGTTTGAAACATGGCGAAATTTTATTTGTTTTAAGTAATTGACATTATAGCATCTGCAAGACGCCCCGGGCTTTTGCTCGAAATGATAACTTTTCTAAGTTTGACCTTTAGCAAACCCTGCCTTGAATTTATCAATTCAATCTCAACCCCGCCACCAGCAGAGTAAACAAATGCAATCATCCCAAAAGCTCCCTTTATCCCCCATCCTCCATACATCTTCCACAATTTCCCATCAACCACCTTAACATCTTTTATTTCGCTCTTTTTAACTTTCAATGTTCTTATTCCAAAAAATCCAATTTTAACCACCATTTCATTCCACCTCACTAAAATTGTCATCTTCCCTATTAAAGCAATGACAAAAAACTCAAGAAGCGCACCTAAAAGAATGATAAGTATAAGATCGCTTCTTTTGAGAAGTTCTGGTTCGACAATGAAAAGAATAACAATAAATGGAACCCACGAGTAAAACAGAAAATAAAACCATGTTGGAAAAAACTGCTCCTCTTTGTATAAAAGTCCCGAGATATTTTCCATTTTCTCGTCCTCCACTTTAATTTTAGATATACTTCATCGCTATGCTAAGGTCTTTATCACCTCTTCCAGATAAATTTACAACTATTATCTCATCCTTTCTCATTTTCGGAGCGATTTTTATAGCATACGCAACCGCATGGGAACTTTCAAGAGCTGGAATTATTCCCTCAAGCCTTGATAAAAGGCGAAACGCTTCAATAGCTTCATCATCCATCGCAAAGGTATACTCTACCAACCCAGCATCTTTGAGATAAGAATGCTCAGGTCCAACTCCCGGATAATCAAGTCCAGCCGATATAGAGTGAGTATTAAGTATTTGACCATCTTCATCTTGGAGAAGATATTGCATTGCCCCGTGCAAAACCCCGGGCTTTCCGGCATTTAAAGAAGCAGAATGTAATCCTGTTTCAATTCCCTTCCCTCCAGCTTCAACACCAATTAATCTAACATTTGGAACATCATCAATAAATGGATAAAAAATCCCAATTGCGTTGCTCCCACCACCAACGCAAGCAATTATAACATCAGGAAGTTTCCCTTCAATATCCAAAATTTGTTTTTTTGTCTCCCTACCTATAACACTTTGAAAATCCCTCACAATCATCGGATAAGGATGCATTCCAACAACGGAGCCAATCATATAAAAAGTTGTTCTAACATTTGTAACCCAATCTCGTATTGCTTCATTTATCGCTTCTTTTAATGTTTTACTCCCCGATAAAACTGCTCTCACCTCAGCACCGAGCAACTTCATTCTGAAAACATTCATCTCCTGCCTTTTCATATCTTCCTCCCCCATGTAAATCACACATTCAAAATTAAATAACGCACAAACTGTGGCAACTGCGACACCATGTTGACCAGCACCGGTTTCAGCAATTATTCTGCGTTTCCCCATCCTTTTAGCAAGTAACGCCTGACCAATTGTATTGTTTATCTTGTGAGCTCCTGTATGACATAAATCTTCGCGCTTAAGATAAATTTTCGCGCCACCTAAATATTCGCTCAATCTACGAGCGTAATAAAGCGGGGTCGGACGCCCCACATAATGCTTAAGATAATAGTTAAATTCATTCCAAAAATTCTCGTCATCCTTCAGCCTTAAATACCATCTTTCAAGTTCCTCAACAGCGGGAACTAATGTCTCAGGGACAAACTTGCCCCCATAAATCCCAAAATAACCTTTTGAATCCGGTAGTTGCAATTTCATAATTTCACACTTTTTGCATTTTCAATAAATAATTTAACCTTTTCAAAACTTTTCTTTCCGGGATACTCTTCAACTCCGGTTGACACATCAACTCCATAAGGTTTAACCTTCAAAATAGCATCCTTTACATTCTCCGGAGTCAAACCGCCAGAGAGAATTATTTTATATCTTTCACTTAACCCTGCTACACCATCCCAATTAAACACCTTTCCCGTCCCACCATACTCACCATCAAAATATGAATCAAGATGAACGAAATCAACATCGTAATTTTTTAAAGCATCTTCCGAGAATTCATCTTTAACTTTAAAAGACTTCATAACCGGCGCAAAACCTTTCAACATCCGACAAACTTCTGGGCTTTCATCACCACTTAATTGAACGATATCAATCATCGTTTGATCAACTATTCTTTTTATTTTCTCCACATCCTCATTTACGAACACACCAACACAAAGCACGAATGAAGACACCTCCCTCACAATATACGCTGCCTCCTCAGGCTCAATATATCTTTTGCTTTTTTCATAAAAAACAAATCCAAGCATATCAGCACCAGCCTCAACTGAATTCACCGCATCTTCAAAATTTGTGATCCCACAGATTTTCACGATAACAGACATAAAAACATAAATTTAGTTTTTACCGAGAAGTTCAAAAATTTTTTTACTTTTATTCGTTGCCCTCATCAACACTCCCCCAACGAGAATCGCATCAAAACCAACATCAGATATTCTCGCAACATCTTCTCTATTGTTAATTCCGCTCTCACTTACCTTGACAACATCGTCGGGGAGAATTCCACAAAGTTCAATTGACCTATTGATGTTAACTTCAAAAGTCTCAAGATCACGATTATTTATCCCGATTAATCTTGGATATGGCACAACTTTTAAAGCACGCGCTATATCATGCCTATCAAAAACTTCAACAAGAACATCAAGCCCCAACTCTTTCGCGAGAGCCAAATAATCTTCAAGTTGAACATCATCAATTATTTTAACAATTAAAAGGAAAGCATCTGCCCCAATATACTTTGTCTCATAAATTTGATACTCATCAATTATAAAATCCTTTCTCAAAACAGGAACCTTTACATTACTTTTCACCTGAGATAAATGTTGCTTCCTCCCGCCAAAAAATTCAAAATCAGTTAAAACAGATATCCCACTTACCCCAGCGTCCTCATACTCCTTCGCAATCGCGACAGGATCAAAATTATCAAAGCACAAATCCCCAACCGATGGCGAAGACTTTTTTATTTCAGCTATTATCTTAATCCCATCATTCCTTTTCAATGCATCAACTAAACTAAGGTGCTTGTAATTTGAGATCTCGGCAAGTTTTCTCAATTCCCTCAAGGGCAAAATTTCCTTCGCTTTTTCAACCTCAATTAATTTTGCTTTAACGATTTTCTCTAAAAAGTTCATTTAGATTACCTTTGTGATTTTTAATTCAATTATTTTTCGTTTGGATTTTTTCAGCACTTCAAAAACGATGTTTCTGAATTTAATTTTTTCCCCTTCGCTTGGAATTCGCCCCGCAAGTTTTGAAACAAATCCACCAATGCTTTCATAATCGGTTCCCTCGGGTATGTCTTCACTAAATCTCCTATTGAAATCACTTATAAGCATTCCCGCATCAACTATTATTGAACCATCGCTTAACACCTCAAAATTTTTTTCGACCTTATCATACTCATCATGTATCTCTCCGACTATTTCTTCAAGTATATCTTCAAGCGTCACTATTCCGCTGAAACCACCAAATTCATCGACGACGATCGCCATATGTATTTTATTTTTTTGAAGTTCCCTTAACAATTCACTTATCTTTTTTGTCTCGGGGACAAAATAAGCAGGTCTTAAAAGGTCATAAAGCACAAACAAATTCGGATCTTCAATATAATTTATCAAATCTTTTGCATAAACCACACCAATTATATTATCAATCGTGTCTTTGTAGACGGGAAGACGTGAATACCCTTCATTTAAAACAACCTTAATAACTTTCTCGCGTGGGGCATTTACATCAAGAGCAACCACCTTCGTCCTTGGCACCATAATTTCTCGCACAGTTTTATCCTCAAACTCAAAGATATTTTTAAGAAGAAAATTCTCACCCGGCGCCTCATCAACTTCAACGCCATGAATTAAAAACTCAAACTCACGCTTTACAAAATTAACATTTTTACTTGAAAACGACGAAACAAATCCCAACGGTAAAGATAGAGAAATCTTAAAAATGAAAGAAAGAAAATAAATCAGAAACCACAAACTTCTTATCACTGCTTCAGGCTTTCTTTCAGCTAAATTTCGCAATATATTATAAAGGTAAAATGAGAGAATCATCAACAGGAAAACAACCAAAAGTGATAATGTTCGCCCCTGAGACCACACTCCGAGAAGAATAAGGGCAGGAATGAAAAACAAAGCCTTAGCTATGGAAACTGTAAATGCAAAATTTTCAGGTCTCTTTTTGAAAAATTCAATTTTGCCCATCAATCCAAGTTTAATTTTCTCAGCGTCTTCAAGTGTTATAACCGCAGTTTCAAGCATTGAGATTAAAATTCCACCCGTAATTAAAAGCAAGGAAATTATTAGTGACATAAACTTAAACTTTGATGAAACTGTTTGTTAATTTAACCAAATCTTCAAGTTTTTGTTTCGCTTTACCCGAATCTATCGCCTCCTCAGCCATTTTAATACCCTCATAAATTGAATTCGCAAGACCAGACACATAAATTGCAGCACCCGAGTTAAGCAGTGCTACATCTCTATGTGGACCACTTTCACCATCAAGAACTCTTCTTATTATCTCGGCGTTTAATTTTGCATCTCCACCAAGAATCAAATTCAAATCCCATTTTCTTAACCCAAAATCTTCAGGGACGATCTCGTATGTTTTGACTTCGCCATTTCTTAATTCAGTTATTTTTGTAGCCCCGGCGATCGAGATCTCATCAATCCCACCAGCCCCGTGGACAACAAGAACGTGTTCAGAAGCAAGCTCTTTTAAAACAAAAGCAATTTTCTCGGTTAAATCTTCGGAAAAAACTCCGATAACTTGTTTTTTCACTCCCGCTGGGTTAGTAAGTGGACCAAGCATATTAAATATGGTTTTTATTCCAAGAGATTGCCTCACAGGAGCTGCGTATTTCATCGCTGTATGATAAAATGGGGCAAATAAAAAGGTTATATTTATCTCTTCAAGACACTTCTTTGCCTGCTCTGGAGTTAACTCTATGTTCACCCCTAACTCTTTCAAAACATCAGCGCTTCCACACTTACTGGATATCGATCTATTCCCATGTTTTGCAACTTTAACACCAACTGCGCTAGCGATAATTGCAGAAACCGTTGATATATTAAAAGTCCCAATGCCATCTCCCCCGGTTCCGCATGTATCTATTAAATTCCCACTTTCAAAATCAACTTTTATTGCTTTTTCTCTCATTGCTTTAGCACAACCAGCTATCTCGTGTGCCGTTTCTCCCTTCATCCTCAACCCAATAAGAAAACCAGCTATTTGAGCTGGTTCGGCTTCCCCCGACATTATTTGTTGCATAGCAAGATATGACTCTTCAAAGCTTAAATCTTCTCTTTGAACAAGTTTTGCAATCGCATTTTTTATCATAACTTTACGAGTTGAAAATTTTTTAGTAAGAATTTAAACTTAACGACTCAAATTATCAAATTTCATCTGCGCTTTTAAAATTGCCCCAAATTGAACTAAAAAAATCTTTTGGCTATATTTACACTGAACTGGCAAAACCTTGGCTTAACAAAAAGTAAAAGGACATATCAAATGCACACCGAAAGTAATACTATGAAAGCAGTTATCAAACCAACCCCTCACCCACAAAAAGATTGGGAAAAAGGACTCATACTTACTGAAGTTCCCATCCCACAAATAACTGACCCAAGAGAAGTAAAAATTGAAGTTATCGCAGCAGCAATTTGCGGAACAGATGTTGGAATTTACAACAGCAAGCAATCATTGAAAGACGAAATGCTCTCAAACACAACACCTTATGTAATCATCGGACATGAATTTGCTGGTAAAATCGTTGATGCGGGAGATATAGCAAGAAAACATCTTGCTGGTCTATTGATTGTAAAATCCTATGAAGACAAAACTTTATCTGAATTCGTTGGAAAAAGAAACGCCGATGAACTTGCAGATGATCTCGATTTAATCAAGTTTTTAAATGAAAATTTTGTCGTCTCAGCAGAGATGCACATAACTTGTGGAAAATGTTACCAATGTCGAATCGGACAAAAACATGTGTGCCAAAACACAAAGATAAAGGGGATCCACGAAGATGGAGTTTTCACAAAGTATGTTAAAGTACCAGCCGAGAACATAGTTTTGTTTAGAAATGGTGAGCTTCCTGTAGAAATAATTGCATTCATGGATGCAATTGGAAATGCAGTTCATACTGCTCAATCTGTTAATTTAATGGGACAAACTGTGGCAATTCTTGGATGCGGAGTTCAAGGGTTAATGGCAACCGCAATTGCAAAGATGAGCGGTGCATCAAAAATCTTCGTCACAGATGCATCTAAACCCGGAACTGGGGCAACGCATGAAAAAATTGTTGAGAAAAGGTTTTCAATTGCAAAAAAATTTGGAGCTGACTTTTGCTTTGATGTCGCAATCCCAGAGGAAAGAGAAAAATTAATAAAAACTGTTAAAGCAGAAACCAACGGAACAGGTGTTGATGTAGTTTTTGAAATGTCTGGAAACTATAAAGCATATCAAGACGCATTTGAAGTTATAAGAATGGGTGGAACTATATCGCTTCTTGGATTGCCCGAAGGAGATGTAAACATTGATTTTTCAAAAAATGTAATTTTCAAGGGTATCACAATTCACGGTATAATTGGGAGAAAAGTTTTTGAAACATGGGAGATAATGCGTTCAATTCTTAAATCGGGACTCGCAGATAAAATTCTTGAAGCTGGATTTGTCACTCACCAATTACCGCTTGAAAAATTCGAAGACGGCTTCAATGCCATAAAAAATGGTGACGGTCTAAAAGTGATTTTAAAACCTTAAAAACAAAACATCGTTTACTAAGATGAACTACACACAAATTTTAACAAATGAACTCATAAAACTGCGGGAGACAAAAACATTTAAAAAAGAAATTCCTTTGCTGAGCGAACAAGGCGGGATCGTAAGAGTTGACGGAAGAGAAGTCATAATGCTTGCATCAAATAATTATCTTGGACTTGCTTCACACCCAAGAATAAAAGAAGCAGCCATCCGCGGAATTAAAGAATACGGCTATGGCGTCGCATCGGTTAGATTTATCTGTGGGACTCAATCAATTCATAAACAACTTGAGGAGAAAATCTCAGAGTTCGTCGGCGCTGAAGATACAATTCTTTTTTCATCATGCTTCGCTGCAAATGAGGGATTTTT
>JBKBWH010000048.1:0-10604 GCA_046289115.1 Candidatus Kryptonium sp. | reverse complement strand
GATGCACCTTTTGTTCAAGGTGAGGATAACAAACTTCTCGATGTTATGCCAAATGAGAATGATCCGATGCCCGATCATAGACTCATGTATGAATCTTTGAAAAAAGATATTGAAGAAGCCCTTAACACACTTGACCCACGGGAAAGAGAAGTTGTTAAACTTTATTTTGGGATAGGATATGATCATCCTCTCACACTTGAAGAAATAGGGGAAAAATTTAAACTTACTCGTGAGAGGGTAAGACAGATAAAAGAGAAAGCCATCCGAAAGCTTAGACACCACTCCAGAAGCAAAGCACTTAGAGCTTACCTTGGATAATTTAATAAATCCCGGCCTTGTGTCGGGATTTTTTTATTTAAAAATTGTAACTTGTAAAGGCAAAGGGTTTTTGTTTATGCAAACGTCGAGCGTAGGCGAAAAGAGATTTAACGATGCTAAAAATAATATAAGGTCCTCTTGGATTGATTCTAACGGTTAAAAATTTGTCGGTTCATTTTTTTCTTGAGGATAGAATAATCAAGGCGGTTGATAATGTTTCAATTGGAGTAAATGAAGGTGAAATCGTTGCAATTGTTGGTGAGTCGGGCAGCGGGAAAAGCGTAACTGCTCTCTCAATAGTTAATCTGATTGATCCGCCTGGGAGAATCGTCAATGGTGAGGTCTTGTGGCAAGGTGGAATTAACATTTTGAAATTAAGTGAAGATGAGCTGAGGAAAATCATGGGGAAAGAAATCGGCGTGATTTTTCAAGATGTGTCAAATTCTTTGAACCCAGTTTTAACCGTTGGGAAACAGGTTAGGGAAGTTTTTGAGACACAGTTAGGGCTTGATAAAAAGTCAGCGATGATTAAGGTTTTAGAGCTCTTTGAGAAAATTGGGATAAAAGAACCTGAAAAAGTATATGATCTTTATCCGCACCAACTTTCAGGGGGGTTAAGGCAAAGAATTTTAATCGCGATGGCTTTCGCTCCAAGACCAAAACTTGTAATCGCTGATGAACCTACATCTTTTGTTGATGCCTTAACTCAAAGTCAAATACTTGATTTAATAAAATCTTTCCAAAGTGAGTTCAGGACATCTGTTCTTTTGATAACTCATAGCTTTGGAGTCGTCAATGAAGTTGCGAATCGCGTTTATGTGATGTGGAGGGGGAAAATTTTAGAAAGCGGTGCTGTCGTTGAGATCTTATCAAATCCAAAATATCCCTATACGCGGAAGTTAATTGAATCAGCAAAGTTTTTATCAATTTAAAAAGTTTACTTTAGCACAGTGACATCCCCGGACGAAAGTTTGATGATCCTTGAGTTATCATCTTCCAGCAAAAGAAATCCCATATCATCAACATCGATTGCTCTTCCAGTTATCTCTTTTCCGGCTTGTATCACTTTTATTTTTTCCCCAAGCATCTCGCACCTTTTCTTCCACCTTTCGAACACGGATTTAAAATCGTTACTTTTGTTCAGCTTCTCGTAATCAATTTCAAGCTGCTGAAGGATTTCCTTAACAAGCTCGGCTCTGTTATAAATTTTGCCTGTTGAGAGATATAGTGAGGTCGCACGATCGCGAATCTCTGGTGGAAATTCACTTTGATTGACATTCACCCCGATACCAAGAATGATGAAATCACCACTTTCTGCAGTTATCGATGCTTCCATTAAAATTCCACAAAACTTTTTGCCATTTATAAGCAGATCGTTGGGCCACTTTGTTGTTACTTTAACATTCGTATTTTTCTCAATTGCTTCTGCGACAGCTACGGCACATAGAAAAGGTAGGATAGAAAATTTTTCTAATGGGATCTTGGGGCGTAAGATTATTGACATCAATATGTTTTCGCCTGGATTTGCCTTCCATATCCTTCCAAATCTTCCGCGTCCGTGTGATTGATAATCGGCTATTACCACTGTTCCTTCTGGTTCATCTCTTTCGGCGATTTTTTTCGCATAATCCATTGTTGAGCTTATGCTCTTAAAGAAAAGGATTCTTTGCCCCAAAACTTTTGTTCCAAGGTTTGCTGATATCGTTTTTTCGTTAAATTCCATGAACGAAATCTTTAATGTCATTTAGTTTGCATCACAAATACACCAGCCCAATTTGGGGGAGGGGAAGACTCTTTAAAATATAGACAACGTTGAATGTATAGTTTGCATGTGAAATCATTTGGATAGATTTCAAGGGCTTTTGTAAATCTATCAATTGCTTTATCCCATTCCATTGAGCGGTAAAGTCCAAGTGCCTCGTGATAAATTTCCAAGAATTTTTCCATCTCCTCAGGTAAAGTATTATTTGCAGGTGCGATCAACTCATAAACTCTAACTGGTTCTGTTTTCCCTTTGACGACAAGCAGATCAAGCTCTCTAAAGATAAATTTATCTTTAACCTTTTCATAAGTTGATTCTCCCACCATGATGCTTGTTCCGTATTCTTTATTTGCTCCTTCAAGTCGTGAAGCAAGATTAACATCATCCCCAACAACAGTGTAATTGAATTTAATTTTTGAACCCATATTTCCAACTATCACCTTGCCTGTGTTAATTCCTATTCTCATCTTTATTTCAGGTCTTTTAAGTTTTTTCCATTTCTCGCGCAATTCTTTTAGTTTTTCCTGCATTTCAAGTGCGGTGACGCAGGCATTATAAGCATGATTTTCGTCCGGTACGGGAGCGCCCCAGAAAGCCATTATGGCATCGCCAATGTATTTATCTATTGTTCCTTTATTTTTGAATATGATGAGGGAGAGTTCATCAAGCAACTCGTTAAGCAATGTGACAAGTTCATGCGGTGTTAATTTTTCACTCATCGTTGTAAAGCCCTGGATATCGCTGAACAAAATTGTGAGTTCTCTTTCTTCCCCGCCAAGAGCCATAAGCTCCGGGTTTTCAATAAGTTTATCAACAACGGATGCATCAACATATTTTTCAAACATGCTCCTTATTTGCTGTTTCTGCTTATTTTCCCTGAAAGTTAAGAAACTCACTGATGATATGTAGCATATTAAAATTCCAAACATCGGCTCGGCATTATAAAACCATCTCAGAAATTGTGTGAATGAGAGGAAAGAAAAAGCGAAATAGCCAATTAAAATTGCGATTGTCAAAATTAAACTATTGCGAAATTTTGTCACAAAACCAGATAGACCTACTATCATTGTTAAAATTATCATGATAAAAATCTGAACACGCCAGCTCACAGGGCGTATGAAGTTTTGAGACACAATGGTATTAAATACATTTGCATGAATAAAAATGTTTGGCGATTTTTCTGAAAATGGATTTGGTCCAAGATCCCCAAGTGAACGTGCCGTTGGTCCAATTATTACAATGGCATTTTTAAACTGTGAAAGAAATTCACGGTCACCCTTTATCCCGGCTTCAATTACCTTATAAAGTGAAACTTGCCTGAAGATTGTATCGGGTCCGGCATAGTTTATAAAAAGTTCCGACTTTAAACTCGTCGGGATTTTAAACCCATCAAAATCAAAAACTACTTCGTTTCTCTTTTTAATAATGTTAACTTTTTTATAATCAATTCCAAGGTATTCAAACGCAAGGACGAGACCGAGCGACGGATAGATTCTGCCGGCGTATTCAACAAAAAGTGGAATGCGACGCTGAACCCCATCAAACGGATCAGGCAAGATTGCAACGTGCCCAATCCCAGCTGAAGCTTCAACAAGTTCATCAAATGATTTCCCAGCAAATGTGACGGAACGATGAAAATATTGTTTTAATTCGGGTTGAATTGGAACTCCCCAATGTTTTACTTTATAGTGAACGAGACTATCAATGTAAAAATCAATCTCAGCATCACTTATCCCCGAAGGTCTATATGGTCCAACCGCAAGTAAAACATTTGAATGTTCAGCGGCGTAAACAAGAAGATTATTTAAATTTTCATCACTTTGCTTATTTAAAAAAAGGTCTATACCTATTGCCTTCGCACCAGCTTCGGTCATGTAATAAATTGCTTGAGCAGTAATGTTATGTGGAATGGGATAATTAAAATCGATAAGCTCTCTTTCATCGATTTTGACGATTATCAAATTTGGATTTGGAAGGATAGAACCTCGAGTTTTGAACATCATATCAAGCGATTTGTATTCGAGGGCTTTAAAGAATCCACCAAAGATGTCAGTCTTAAATAAAAAAAGTGTTAAAAGAATCGAAATTGTCGCAAAAAGTATTCCGAAAGGAGCATATTGAATTCTTTTCTTGTTGAAAATTTTCATCTCTCCCTTGTCAAGAAGTTTTATGCTGAAAATTTGAGCTTACATAAATTTAAATTTGAAGCTTCAAAACTCAAAATGTAAATCGCTGTTAGTTTACCTATGGGTAATATAACCTTTGTGCAAGGAGCGAGATAATTTCAACTTCTAAAGGTTTATGGTTAAAATTTCCAGTAGAGTAACGATTTAACTGTTTGCAGTTGAGTTGGGTCAGCTCCTCTTCTTCCTCCAAATACGAAAACATTCTGCCCCTTTTCAAAAATTTCTTCTTTTTTATATTCCTTTCCTTTTTTAGTCTGCCGTGCGGATGTTTTTGATGCCTCTTGGATTAATTTTTTCAGCTCTTCTTTTGAAATCTGTTTCTTTGATGCATCTTTCTTTTCAGCTGCAACCGCCCCAAGTTCCCTTAGGATGTCTTCAATGCCAAGGACCTCATACGCTTTCTCTGGCGATTCAAATTTTGATATGGCAAGTTCAAAAAATTGCTTTGCCGTCTCTGGGTCGTCATTCAAATATAGCAAAAGCCCAGTGTTAAGATATACGCCACCATCATCGGGATCAAGGTCTGTGCTCTTTTTATAAAATTCCAACGCTTTTTGTGGTTCATTCTTGAGAAAGTAAATGTTTCCAAGCGAATTGTAAGTTATCGGACTTGAGAACTTTGAAATAAATTTTTCAGCCTCATCATATTTATCGAAAAGAACGAAAATTTTGGCGAGCTTGTTCATTGAAATTTCATCTCCCTTGTCGGCAAGTGATTTAACCTCATCACTTAATGTTTTTTTATAAATTTCCACGAACGCTGAGATATCCCTTTGCGTTGCTGAAGTAACCACGGATATGTCTGGCTTGGTTTGGGGTTTAGGCAATCCTTCAACATTTACAGGCGGGAAGTATTTCCATCCCCTGTGTATATCAATGATGTAAACATTTCCACTTTTGACAAGAGATATGCCAGACTTTGGGTCGGTTTTGATTTTTCCCTCACCGCTGAGCTTATAGTATTGCTCAGCCCCAGTTTTCCAAGCGGTTGAAAAAGGTTCATTTATAAGCGTGGTTTCAATTGGAAGCCATACATTGCCATCGTAGATTATATAATCATACGGGTTTAAACTCACAAAGTGGGCGTTCTTATGTGGTATCCCTGTGTCAAACATCATGAAAATATGGTCAGAGGTTAGAATAAACGCTGTTCTAATTCCAACGCTTTCAAGCAAAGATGCAAGCAAAATTGCATGGTCATCGCAATCCCCAGTTTTATAATAGAGAAGTTCTCTCGGAAAATAAACATTGTCAAGTATTTCATTTCCAGCAACCTTCCATGGGTCGGATACATATTTTATCCCGTATGTGCGAACCGAATTATAGATAACCATCGCGTTAAAAATGTTTCTCGGCAAATTTTGATTAGTTATGTTCACTGAACCGAGAACCAGCCTTGCAAATTCCTTGACAACTTCATCATTTGGGGTTACAAAAGAACAAGCAGACTCGGGGATCCTCCATGAAATTGCGTTACGGTTATAAATTGAAACTGGCTTTGTCAAGCTCCTCTCTTGTGTTTTCCCACCAACTATATAGATAATTTTTGCTTCCGCTTGAGAGGTTATGTTTTCGCTTAATTTTAAAAGTGAGAAAATATCAAGGGTTACAGGCACAGAAATTGTCTCTTGAGAATTTGGATTTATTTTTGGAAGGATAATTTCGCTTGGCATTTTCATAAATTCTGGGATTAAAACTGAAACCTTGACATTTCTAATTTCGCTCTTTGAAGAATTTTCAACGGTGATCTTTCCAATTGGATTAGTTGCGTAAAAGTTATATTGAGATGGGAAGATTGGAAGAATTGAAAAATCAGTTATGACAAGAGATACTTCACCGACGGTTGCTTTTGCTTCTGTTTCCTTTTCGGGTGGGGATAATGTCAATCGCTTCGGTGTGAATTTGATAATTTTTAATTTTCCATAATTTGCAAGTTCTTTTCTAAATTGGTCTTCATTGGCGATAAGGGCATCAAAAACAAGAACATTTGTGTCAAAAAACTTGTATTTTAATGCTTTGATCGAAGGGATGAACTTTTGAAGATCTGTTTCAAGTTGCATCGCTTTATCTTGGGAGATGCCATAAACCGCAATTTCAAATTTCTTAATTTGTTCTTCTTCCCTTACTCTTTCCTTAATTTTTGTTACAACATTTTTTGCAACTTTATTGGCAAGCGCTCTAAACAGTGAATTGACCGCTCCCCTTTTATCCTGCCCAAATTTTCTATCGCTTGCGGTCAATGAACCTATCAATTCGCCTGTGTCGGTATAAATTATTTTTATGTCAACTTGCCCCGTATATTTGTGTTGCTTTACATCGTAAAACTCAGATTCACCGCCGTATTCCACACTTGCATAGCCAAGGACTATGATCTCAGCCCCGAAGCGATTTTCATATTCTTTAGCTTTTTCTGGAACCCCCGCAGCTTGTTCGAGTTCCCTTGCACGTATGTTTTCAAATGTGTGATAATCGATCACTTTAAAACCCTCTTTCAACAATTCATTTTCAATGCTGGATGCAATTGTCCTCGTTCCAGTGAAGTTGCCATCTACAAACTCGTCGATCACAACCATAACCTCTGGCTGTGTCATCCGCTTTACTGCTTTTTCAACATCTTGTGAAAAAAGAAATGAATAAAAAATTAAGAAAAGACCGAACGATAGGATTTTCCTCATGATTTGACCTCACGAATTAATTTTTCTTGCCTATATTATTTTAAGCAAATTAAAAACAAATATCAAGCCCACTTTGATGAATTTGTGATATAAATCAAAAATAAAAAAGGCGACCTTTTAGAGGTCGCCTTTAAATTTTAGTTTGATTCGTCTATTATCAGACATTTATCGCAAAGGCCAAAGATATCTAACTTCGTAAATTTGACTTTAAAGTTTCTCCCAGCGAGAAAAGTTTCAAGATTTAAATCATTTTCTCGAATTGGCAGATCATACACAGAGTTACATTTTAAACAGATGAAGTGACAGTGCGGTTCAAGGTTTGCATCGTATCTTGCACTTGAAGAACCGTGAATTGTCACCTCACGAATCAATCCTTCATCTTTTAAAAGATTTAAATTTCTATACACAGTTCCAAGGCTTATATTCGGTATCACCTTGCGAACCTGGTCGTAAATCCAGTCAGCTGTCGGATGGATATCTGTGTTCTGTAAAATTCTTAAAATCGCTTCTCTTTGTTTGCTTCCTCTGCGACTTGCCATTGATAATTAACCTTTTAATTTGAGTCCAAATCTTTGATTAATTCTTTTCTCGTTTCGTCGCTTATTATTGCAAATGCTTTATAGTTTGGATGGTCAATTACGAGTTTAATTTCGTTGTCGGGATTTTTAAAGTCGTCAATCTGTTCGGGCTTAAATTTAAATTTTATAAAATGAACGGCGCTTATTCTATCATCTTTGCTATGTCCCTCTTCAAATTCAGCGTAAATTTTGTGTTTATCCCCGATTTCCAAGTAAACATGATTACCTCTGTCAAGCCCTATAAAGCTATCAAGGACGGGACGCAAAAGCTGAGGGTCGTCAACTTCAATGAAAAGCGTTGCGCTTATTTCATTTTTTTCGGGGATCAGCTCGTTGTATGTATCAACTTCGAATTTTATTTCATTATCATCAACCATTCTTTCAGCCCTCATCATCTCCTGGATCTGAAAAAGCACGGTATCTCTATTTTCAAACACAAGTGAAACTCTATTTCCAACCTCTACCCTGCGCTTTTTCTTTAAATCGATGATGTATCTTCTAAAATCTTCCCTTATTTTTTCATATTCGTATATGTTCCTTACCTCTGAGAGTTCGATCTTCTTCATTTCAGTTTAAGTTTTTGTTTTTAGCCCAGTTTTGTTTTGCGATTTAATCTTTTTAGTATATCCTTCATTTTTAAACTTTGAAAAGATGGGGGGTAAAAGCCCCCATCTTAACGTTTAGTTATCGCTTGCGCACTCACGATAAAAATGATCTTAACATCCATGCGGTTTTCTCATGCTTTTCCATAAGTTCCGTTAAGAAGTCGGCTGTTCCAAGATCTTCATATTGCTCTCCAACGGTTACTATATCATTTCTTAGATTTCTTATGATAGCCTCATAGTCATTAAGAAGGTTTGAAAGCATTGTTTTAGCATCCGGATATTCACCTGGATGTTCTTTCAATCTTGTGAGGTCGAGAAATTCCTTCAAAGTTGCAACCGCATTGCCGCCGAGCGTCCGAATTCTTTCAGCTATATCGTCGACATATTCATTCAGTTCTTCGTACAGTGATTGAAAGAATTTGTGTAGATCGTTGAACTGCATCCCAACCACATTCCAATGGTAGTTTCTCGCTTTTGTGTAAAGCACGTATTCATCCGCGAGCAAGGTGCTTAGGATTTTGATCACGCCTTCAAGATTTTTTTCTGTGATTCCAATATTTGGCTTCATGGTTTTTCTCTTGTTTTTGTTTTTATTTTTCGTTTAAACCGTATGCATTATAGAGAATTTGAATTGGGTGTAGAACTTTTTTCCCGGTTCCTTTCTGAATTTGCAATTGTGCAAGTGTACAATCGGAAGAGACGACAAGTTTCGCGTCGCCATTTTGATTTATCTTATCAAAGATTGGCTTACCAACCTTCATTGACATTTCGAAAAACTCTTTCTTCATACTCCATGTCCCATCATGTCCCGAGCATCTTTGAATCATTTCAACTTCTGTTCCCGGTATTAATTCGAGCAAATCACGCGATTTATAACCGATATTTTGTGCTTTGAGATGACACGGCAAGTGGTAAATAATTTTACCTTGCGGATTTTTAAAATCGGTTTTTAATTTTCCTTCTTTGTGTAACTTCATTAGATATTCCGAAATATCGTATGTGCGCTGAGCAATTAACTTTGCATCTTCGTCGTCTGGGAGAAGCATAGTATATTCTTGTTTAAGCATATAACTACATGTAGGTGCTGGTATCACAATATCGTAGCCCTGTTTTACATATTTGATAAGTGACTTAACATTAAATTTTGCGTTTTTAACCGCCGAATCAATATCTCCACCATCAAGGAACGGCATTCCACAACATTTTTGTTCAGGGGAGATAACCTCAACTTCGTTGTGTTCGAGAACCTTCAAGACAGCTTTTCCAAGTTCAGGTTCGTTGTAGTTAACGGTGCAAGTATAAAACAAAACAACTTTTCCGTTTGCACCCACCCTTTTACCATTTTGCTTTGAGTATTTTTTAAACCATTTTTCAAATGTTTCACCATGATATTCTGGCAAGTTTCTTTCTCTGTGAATTCCGAGCGTTTTCTCCATCAAAACTCTACTTATTTTCAGCCGATTAGCTAAATTGATCAAACTTGCGAATTTGCTGCCAACTTTTCCTATTAAATCAGCTTGTCCAAGAATTTTATCTCGTAAGGGTATCCCTTCTTTTTTGGCTTTTACAGCTTTTGCCCTTAACATCAATCTTGGAAAATCAAGTTCATAGTGATGGGGTGGAGTATAGGGGCACTTTGGGAAGCAAAGTTTACAGTCATAACAAAGTTCAACAATTTTGTAATAATCCTGTTTTGTTAAGTCGTCTAAGTTGTCTGTTTCATCAATTTTTTTGAATAAAAACTCAAATGATGGACAAAGATTATAACAAAGACGACAGCCATTGCAAATGTCAAATATACGGTGCATTTCTTTAAAAAGGGCTCCTTCATCCCAAAATTTAGGGTCTTTTAAATCAAAGACCATGTGCTTTCCCTTGATTTTGTTTTAAAATAAAAAAGCGGGGCTTGGGAAGCCCCGTTGAAAAAATTACTTACTTCCTGTCAAGCTCTCAAGCGCCTTTTGGAATCTTGTTGCGTGAGATTTTTCAGCACGCGCAAGGGTTTCAAACCATTCTGCAATATCATCAAATCCTTCCTCACGCGCTGTTTTAGCAAATCCTGGGTACATCTCGGTGTATTCATACGTTTCGCCAGCGATTGCAGATTTAAGATTTGCAACTGTGTCTCCAACAGGCTCATCTGTGACGGGGTCGCCGGCCCCATATTGTCTCAAGAAATCAAAGTGTCCAAAAGCATGCCCAGTTTCACCCTCAGCAGTATCCCTAAAAACACCAGCGATATCAGGATAACCCTCAATATCCGCTTGACGGGCAAAATACAGATAGCGACGATTTGCCTGGGATTCCCCGGCAAAACCAGCCTTGAGATTTTCAAGCGTCTTGGTTCCAGCAAGTGACTTCGCCATAGCTTTACTCCTTTAATTTTGTTTTTAAATGATAACGATTACTATTTGCAATTATAATATACACTTTTAAAACCAATTTGTCAAGTTTTGCGAGATTAGAATTTATTAATGCAA
>JBKBWH010000047.1:0-10742 GCA_046289115.1 Candidatus Kryptonium sp. | reverse complement strand
AGGGTTGGTGGATTTTATAAGTTGCCTTCAAAAAAGGAATTGAGAAAGATTGAGGATGATTTAAAATGGGCGAGGGATTTTTCCATTGAAGCTGTTAAGTTTCTTGCCAATCTTGAATTTCCAGAATTTGAGCAAGATTATGAATTTGTCGCGCTGAGGCACCCGAATGAGTATCCGTTTAACGAGGGTAGGATTGTTTCAAATAAAGGGCTTGACATTTCTGTAAATGAGTATGATAGTCATTTCGTTGAAGAACATGTTCCACATTCAAACGCTTTACACTCAATTATAGTCGGCAGGGGTGCTTACTTTGTTGGACCGCTTGCAAGGTTTAACTTGAATTTTGATAAATTATCTGACATCGCAAAAGAAGTTGCGCTTGAAATTGGTTTTAAACCGGTGTGTAAAAATCCATTTAAGAGCATACTCGCAAGGGCTGTTGAGACGCTCTATGCCTGCGATGAATCTTTGAGAATAATATCAGGGTATGAAGAGGTTGATAAACCATTCGTTGATTTTTCTGTTAAGCCGGGGATTGGTTACGGTTGTACAGAAGCGCCAAGGGGAATCCTTTACCATAGATATAAAGTTGATGAAAAGGGAACAATACTTGATGCTAAAATTGTACCTCCGACCTCACAAAACTTGAAGATGATGGAAATTGATCTCTGGAAGTTTGCTGCTACTTATCTAAATCTTCCTGAAGAGGAACTGACATGGAAGTGTGAGCAAGCGATACGGAACTATGATCCGTGTATTTCATGTGCAACTCATTTTTTGAAACTTTACATTGAAAGGGAATAGAGAAAAGAATTTTTTAATAGTTGGGGTTGGGAATGAATTTCGCGGTGATGATGCGGTTGGAATTTTGATCGCAAGGTTTTTGAAAAGGTATTTTAGAGAAGGTGTGAAGATCATCGGGGTTGATACATCGTTTGATGAGTTGATCCAAATTTGGGGGAATTATGATTTGGTTATTTTTATTGACGCAATTAAATCTGGGGAGAAACCGGGGAAAATCTATCGTTTGAAATTTGGGGTTGATAAAATACCTGCCCAGTTGGAGTTTTTTTCAACTCATTCCGTTGGACTAATTGAATATATTGAAATTGCGAAAGCACTTGGCAAATTACCCAGGGAATTGATTATTTATGGAATTGTTGGCAAGGATTTCAATGTTGGTAGTTCTATTTCTCGTGAGGTCAGGGTCTCGTGCAAGAAAGTTGCAAGGGAAATTTTAGCAGAGATCGGGGTTTAAATGAAATTTTTATTTTAGGATTCGGGTTGTTAAATTTGCAAAAATTAAAAGAAATTAGGTTGTTGAATGGACAAAAGTTTACTTGAGATATATGAAAAGGTTGAAAATGGGGAGAGGCTCACATTTGAAGATGGCGTTAAACTTTTTCAATCCGATGATCTCATCACGATTGGAATGATGGCTGATATGGTCAGGTGGCGTTTGCACCCGGAGCCAGTGGTGACATACATAATTGATCGAAATATAAACTATACAAACATTTGCACTACCGAGTGTACATTTTGCGCTTTCTACGCAAAGGTTGGGGATACTGTTAAGGGATATACGCTTGATTACGAGACCATCGCGAGAAAAATTGAAGAAACGATTCAACTTGGTGGGACGAGGATTTTATTGCAAGGTGGTTTAAATCCGGAACTCGGGATTGATTTTTACGAAGATTTATTTAGGTGGATAAAGAAGAATTATCCTGAAATATGGCTTCATGCTCTTTCGCCTGAAGAAATTTTGCATATCGCTGATGTTTCTGGGTTGAGGGTTCGCGATGTTTTGAAAAGGCTAATTGATGCGGGCTTGCAATCAGTCCCGGGAGGTGGGGCTGAAATTTTGGTTGACAGGGTAAGGGAGAAAATTTCACCTAAGAAATGTACCGCTGATGAGTGGCTTGGGGTTATGTATGAGGCGCATCAGCTTGGTTTAAAGACGACGGCGACGATGATGTTTGGACATATTGAGACATATGAAGATAGGGTTCAGCATATGTTGTTAATTCGCGAGCTTCAAGATATAACTGGTGGATTTACTTCCTTCATACCGTGGACATTTCAGCCCAGGAATACAAAGCTTGCGGAGAACATGGATAATTTAAAGGAAAGAGCGACGGGGTTTGATTATCTTAAAACGCTTGCGATATCAAGGTTGATGCTTGACAATATTCCGACGGTACAAGTCTCTTGGGTTACGCAGGGTTTAAAGATGGCGCAAATTGGGTTGAAATTTGGTGCGGATGATTTTGGAAGTTTACTCATTGAGGAAAATGTTGTAAGCGCAGCTGGGACGAAGCATCTTGTCACGCTCGATCAAATGCTGAAAGCGATAAAGGATGCGGGATTTGAACCAAAGAAAAGGTTGAATTAATGCATGAGCATAGGTATTGGATGGAGTATGCACTGAAGGAGGCGCAGAAAGCTTTTGAACTTGGTGAGGTTCCGGTTGGTGCTATTATAGTTTATAAAGGGCAAATTATTGCAAAAGGTTATAATCAAGTTGAAACTTTGAAAGATGCCACTGCTCACGCTGAAATGATTGCTTTGTCTGCGGCGTATAATTACTTTCAATCATGGAGGCTTGATGGATGCACAATTTATGTAACGCTTGAGCCGTGTCCTATGTGTTCTGGGGCAATTGTGCTTTCGCGGGTTGATAGAGTTGTTTTTGGGGCGTATGATTTTAAAGCTGGCGCCTGCGGAAGTGTTTATAACATAACTGGTGATGGAAATTTAAATCATAGAGTTGAGGTCATCGGCGGGATAATGGGGGATGAAGCACAAAGTTTGTTGAAGGCTTTTTTTGAGGGGTTAAGAAAAAACGAAATGGGGCGGTTTTAAAACCGCCCCGTGTTTTTCACTTGACGAACATCAACTTTTTACTTTCAACATATCTTCCCGCCTTCAAAGTGTAAATATATGATCCCGTTGCAAGTTTGCTTGCATCAAATGTCACCTTGTAAGTTCCGGGATCAAGAACTTCGTCAACAAGCGTTGCTATTTCTTGCCCTAAAATTGTGTAAATTTTTAAAGTTACATTTTGTCGCGTCGGAATTGAAAATTCAATTGTGGTCGTTGGATTGAATGGGTTTGGATAGTTTTGCTTTAATTCATAACCATTTGGGATTTCATTGTTTAATTTTTCAACTTTTAAGGGTATAATTGGTAATGTTCCCTGGTAAACCCATTTATCAACTGTCCAACCGTAATAAGATTGAGTGTAAAGATTCTTCTTCTCATCAAATTTTACATCATAAACTGAGGTATATCCAGAAGCATTCCCTGGTGTAGTTCCATTTTCTCTAAGGTTATATCCACCAGTTTTGATAAAATTCCATTTTGCTATATCTATTGTATCAATCGGTTCACCAGTTGTTCCGCTCACAACATAGATTCTACCGTAAGGATAACCCATTGAAAGTGGGGATGGTCTCCAAACGGCGCATGCGATAAATAATAAATTATTTTCATCAAGGTATTCAAGCCCAATTGGACTTGCTTTCCAAGCGGGGGTCGCTCCTGTATCAGCTTCCCAAAGTTGGAAGTTAAATTTAGTATCAATTTGATATCCTGTTTGGATGGAGCCGGTATACTTTACAACTTTTCTCTTTGTCGTATCGGAATAAGAAACGAAGAGCCAGGTAGCATCGTTGTTAACTTCAATTCCTTTGTAAACTCCGTCGGGCAAGTCGATTGTGTTTAAAGGTGATGCAGTATGAGTTTCCCACGCAGTTTTGTTGCTTTCAATTGATGGAAAGATTTTAATGTCATCGGTTTTTCCATAACTACTATCGTTGATGACGAAAACATTTCCATTTGCATCAAGATCGAATGAAAAAATTATATTATCTCCGGTTTCGAGGCGGTAAGGTGTTGAAAGAATTGTGTCCCCTGTAAATTTGAAAACGAGGATATTGTGTTTTTCATCGTTGTTTGCTACATAGATTAAACTATCTTTTGGGGTTGCCAAGATAAACCACGCATTTCTCATCAAGACTTCATCAAAAACATCGTTTGGGTTTGTCCAAGGGAGGAAAAAGTTACCGATTCCACTGCTACCGTAACCATAGTAATAGAGACGTCCAACGGCTGAGTCCGCATTTACATAAGGTACGAGGAAACTTCTCGCGTTATAAGTTGTAACGCAGGCGATAAAAGTGTTTTCTTTTAACACTCCGACGCTTGGAGTGTTGTGTCCTGTTCCATTGGTCTCATCATCGTAGGTTGCGTAGACACAGTACCATTTTGAGGTCCATTGTGGTTGTTCTTGGGCAAAGATAGTTGATATTAAAATTAGTGATAAGGTGGAAATTGTAATGATGCGCATGGTACTTTTGATGGTTTTGTTTTTATTGGCTCTAATGAGATTATACCGAAATTTGAAATAAATTTCAAGAAGGAAATTGAAAGTTTAAGCGAGCCCAAAATTGTGACCTGTTAAATCACTTGAAAATTTCCCGTGCTGTTTTTATATTTTGAAGTAGTTAAATTAAATATGAGGTGAAAAATGAGTTTAATTCTTTCCTTCGCATTTTTTGCCTTTATGCTTTATCTCGCCGGTGATGCTGTGAAATCAAAGATTACATCGGTTGTAATCTATCGAGATGATGCATTTATTACCAAAACAATTTCGGCTCTTGTTGAGAAAGGGGAAAATCAAATAAAAATTGACAGGTTAACACCAGATCTTTTGGATCAGTCGGTGCAAGTTGAGATTTTGAAAGGGAAAGATGTTAAAATTTCGGATGTCAAAGTTGAGGAGACATATCTTGAGAAGCCGGAAGTTGAGAAAGTTGAAAAACTAAAAGCTAAATTGGATAGTTTGAATGATTTGATAAACTCAAAGAAGGGAGAGATTGAAGTAATTTTAGGGGAAATTGAATTTTTAAAGAAGTTGCCCCCGACTTTGCAAGGGCAAAAGTTGACAACCGTTGACCTTGAGAACTATTTTAAGTTTTACGGTAAATGGTTGAGCGAAAGTATGAAGAAAAAAACGAAACTTGAGAAAGAGCTTGAGAAATTGAACCGTGAAAAGAAATTAATTGAAAACGAACTAAATCAACTTTCATCGACAAAGGAAAGAAGTAAAAGCATCCAGATAAATCTTTTGTCGGCTTCAAAAGGTGAGGTTGAAATCAAAGTTGCATATCTTGTATCTGGAGCGACATGGAAGCCAGGTTATGAAGTAAGGGCAAATTCCAACGCAGGCAAAGTTGATTTAAATTTATTTGCGTTTGTAAGGCAATCAACGGGTGAGGATTGGATAGATGTTCCAATTGAAATTGGAACTGCACCCGTTTTTATTTCCGGCACACCTCCTGAACTTTATCCATGGTATGTTGATGTTTATCATCCAAGACCTGAGAGAAAAGTTTTAAAGCAAGAGCCGAGAATACTTGAAATGCCAATGCCCTCTATATTTATAGCCCCTGAGGTTGAGGTTGAAATGACATCAGTTAGTTTTAAACTTCCAAAATCAAGCGTTCCTTCGGATAATCAATTTCATAAGATTTTCCTCTCTTCGTTTTCACAGGATGTTAAATTCACTTACTATGCCGTCCCGAAGTTGTCAAAGTATGCGTATTTAACGGCAAATTTGAAAAATGAGTTTAATTTCCCAATTCTCCCAGGCGAAGCAGGGATTTACATCGATGGTAAGTATATTTCAACTTCTTCGCTCAAGAAAATTTTACCCGATGAAATGTTTGATTTGTTCCTTGGAGTTGATGAAGATGTCAGGATAGAGAGAAAATTGAAGAGGAAATTCACAGAGTTTACATCGTTTGGGAGGAACAAAAAAATTCATTATGAATACGAGATAAAGGTAAAAAATGGAAAAGGGCGAGATATAACGATTGAAGTTAGAGACAATTATCCAATTTCAAGGAATGAGAAAATAAAAGTTGTTCTTGAATCTCCATCTGAGGGCGAAGCTAAGATTGACGCTGAAGGAATTATAGTATGGACAATTAATTTAAAACCCGCTGAGGAAAAGACTTTAAGCGTTAGATTTTATGTTGAACATCCGAAGGACTTACCAGTATCTGGTCTTGAATAAATTAATTAACAAACAAAAGCGAGGGAAAAATGGCAGAAATTAAAAGTGGACCTGGTTTAAAGTATAAGCCTCTTGTTCCGCCTGAGCAAACGATGAAGGAATTTACTATTCGTGCGTTGATTCTTGGTCTTATTATGTCTGTAGTTCTTGGGGCAGCAAATGCTTATCTTGGTTTGAAAGCTGGTATGACGATTGCAGCTACATATCCGGCAGCGGTTATAAGCATGGCTTTTTTGAGATTATTTAGAGGCACAATTCTTGAGGAAAATTTTGCAAGAACTGTTGGTT
This sequence comes from Candidatus Kryptonium sp., assembly GCA_046289115.1. Taxonomy (GTDB): domain Bacteria; phylum Bacteroidota; class Ignavibacteria; order Kryptoniales; family Kryptoniaceae; genus Kryptonium. Next base: position 4,372 of record JBKBWH010000047.1, on the reverse strand, counting down.
CAATAGGTGAATCAGTTGCAGCTGGCGCTATTTTTACAATTCCTGCTTTCTTAATTGCTGGTGTGTGGGAAAATTTTGATTCTCCACAGAGATATTGGGAATCATCTTTTATAATGGTCATAGGTGGTGTGATAGGGATATTGTTTGTCACACTTTTGAGAAGAGTTTTAGTTGAAGACCCTGAATTGCCATTTCCTGAGTCTGTTGCTGCGTCTGAGATTCACAAGGCTGGTCAAGCTGGTGGAAGTGGAGCGAAATATTTGTTTGGGGCTATGGGAATTGGTGCTTTAATTCAAACGCTTGGTAAGTTCAATTTCTTCGCCACAAGCTGGGAGAAGTTCACCACATTTGCTAAAACGGGCGTAAAATTGTTAAGTGGAAGAGGGCAGGAGATTACGAGTGTTTCAGCTGGCGGTGGTACTCTTTTAACAGCTCCAGCGGTAAGCCCAGCGTACATTGGAGTTGGATTTATAATTGGTCCGAGGCTTGCTGCTTTGAACTTCAGTGGTGGTTTGCTTGCATGGGGTTTGTTTGTGCCACTTCTTATGTATTTCCTTGGTCCGCAACTTGAGCCACTTATAACTCAGGAAGGGCAACCAACTTCATGGGTTGAATTAGCCTACGCTATTTGGAAATTTATCGTGCGCCCGATTGCGATAGGTGGTATGCTTTTGAGCGCAATTTATACGCTTTATAGAATGAGAAATAGTTTAGCAGTTGGATTGAAAAGGTCTATATCTGATCTGAAGAAGGCAACCTCTGGGGAAACTTCAAGTGTGAGCAGGGTTGACCAGGATTTAAGTTTGAAGTGGGTTCTCCCGCTTTTGTTAATTTTTGCTGTGTTAACTTTTGCGCTTTATTATTATTTCAGCGGGCTATTTAACGCGTCGATAACCGCGACGATTGTAATGATAATTGCGGGATTTTTCTTTGCTGCCGTTTCAGGTTATCTCGTTGGGATAATTGGTTCAAGTAATAATCCGGTTAGCGGGCTTACGCTTTCAACTTTGATTGTCGCTGCGCTTTTGATGGTTGTTCTTGGTGTTAAAGGACTACCTGGGGTAGCAGCTGTGCTTGGGGTTGCAGCTGTCATTTGTGTTGCTGCAGCTGTTGCAGGTGAAATGTTCCAAGATTTGAAAGTCGGGCATATCCTTGGTGGAACGCCATGGAAGATGCAAGTTGGAGATATAATTGGTGTTATCGTTGCTTCGTTTGTTTTGTATTTTCCGTTGCTTGTTTTGCATCAAGGCGATATAAAAGCAGGAGGAACTGGTTTTGGCGGAAAGGCTCTTCCAGCACCTCAGGCGAGTTTGATGGCTATGTTATCAAAAGGAATTGTTGGTGGTGAAATGGCTTGGCCTCTTATAATTGTTGGAATGCTTATGGCTTTCGGGCTCATCCTTTTGCAAGTTAGAAGTCCAATGCTTGTCTGTGTTGGGATGTATCTGCCTTTTGAGACGACATCTGCTATTTTCGTTGGTGGGTTGATAAGAGGGATTACGGATTTAATCGCTAAAAAGCGTAAATTCACAGATGAGCAAATGTCAAAGATTGAAAACAATGGAACACTTCTTGCTTCTGGTTTAATCGCTGGTGAAGCTCTTATGGGTTTGATATTTGCGGGTCTTGCTTTTTATGAAATTAAGATAAAACCGATCACACCGACGCCTTCTTATCTTATCAGCTTAATTGTGATAGTTTTAATAGCTTTGCTTTTAATTTTAACTCCAATTCGTTACGCATCTCAAACAGAGGCGAAGAAATCTTAACAATTTTAGGCACGCCCCTGGGCGTGCCTTTTTGATTTTTTGAGTACCTTTTTTAAATTATACCAAAGTTTTTTAAACAAAAGCACATTTTGAACATGTTAAGTGAATATTTACCGATTTTTATATTGATGATCTTCGCTCTCGCCTTTGCCTCATTTATGGTTTTATCCAACCGAATCCTTGGTCCGAAAAGACCTAATCCCGAAAAACTTTCAACCTATGAAAGTGGGATGGAACCAATAAGAACTGCAAGGGACAGATTCTCTGTTAAGTTTTACCTTGTTGCGATGCTTTTTATAATTTTTGATATTGAGATCGTTTTCCTTTATCCGTGGGCTGTAACTTTTGATAAACTTGGTGTGTTGGGTTATATAGAGATGTTTCTCTTCATTCTCGTTCTTTTAGTTGGGTATTTTTACATAATAAAAAAAGGTGCGTTGAAATGGGAATAAATACATTTAACATAGAGGAACAAGGATTTTTGACAACGAAATTGAGCGAATTTATTAGATGGGCGCAGCGTAACTCACTTTGGCCAATGCCTCTTGGCATCTCATGTTGTGCTATTGAGATGATGGCTTTTGCTGCGCCAAAGTTTGATGTAGCAAGATTTGGTTCCGAATTTTTGAGATTTTCACCACGCCAGTCCGATCTTTTGATAGTTGCTGGGACGGTCACTTATAAGATGGCTCGCGTTGTCAGAAAAATTTACGACCAAATGCCAGAGCCAAAATGGGTAATAGCTATGGGAGTTTGCACTTCAACGGGTGGAATGTATAGATCCTATGCCGTCGTTCAAGGAATTGACCAATTTTTGCCAGTTGATGTCTATGTCTCAGGTTGTCCTCCAAGACCGGAGAACTTAATAAATGGCTTGCTTAAAATTCAAGAACTTATAAAGAATGGAGTTCCACCCAAAAGGGACCCAATATACATCTAAACTTAAAAAATCCGGGGATTGGTAATGAAAGATAAAGTTATCGAAAAGCTAAACAATTTCTTCAAGGACGATATAATTGAAATATCTGAATTTCGTGGAGAACTTACCATAGTTGTCAAAAAGGAAAAGATTGTTGATGTCTGTAAATTTTTAAAAGAGGAACCTGAACTCTCGTTTGATTACCTCGTGGATATTTGTGGGGTTGATTATTACCGTGAAAAAGATAGGTTTGCTGTGGTTTATAATTTATGGTCTTTAAAAAATAAGTTCAGATTGAGGCTGAAGGTTTATGTTGATGAGTCGGATCTTGTCGTGCCATCCGTTACATCTGTGTGGTCAGCAGCGAATTGGCATGAGCGTGAAACATTTGATATGTTTGGGATCAAGTTTTCGGGTCATCCTGATTTAAGAAGAATTTATATGCCTGAAGATTTTGAGTATTACCCATTGAGAAAAGATTTTCCGTTACAAGGAATACCAGGTTCAATTCCTTTGCCTGGGCAAGAAAAAGTAAAAATTCAACGGAGTTAAAGTATGGAGGAGAGAATGGATAAGATAGTTGAATCGCTAAGCAGGAGAAATATAGAAGCCGAGGTAAGAAGAGACCCACTTGGGACGGAGATGATTTTAAATGTTGGTCCTCAGCATCCGGCGACGCATGGGGTTTTAAGGTTAGTTTTAAAACTTGATGGTGAGTATATAGTTGATGCTGTCCCCGAGCTTGGCTATTTGCATCGTGGTAAGGAAAAAATTGCTGAAAATATGACCTTCCTTGAGTTCTTACCCCACACGGACAGGATGGATTATCTTGCTCCGCTTTCAAATAATACTGCTTATATGCTTGCGGTTGAAAAACTTTTTGGGATTGAAGCACCTAAAAGGGCTCAATATATCAGAGTGATTTTAAATGAGCTTTCAAGGATTGCGTCTCATCTTGTGTGGCTTGGGACCTTTGCTATGGATGTTGGGGCTTTGACTGTTTTCATGTGGTGCTTTAGAGAGAGGGAAAAAATTTTAAGCATATTTGATCTTGTGACAGGGGTTAGATTTACGACAAGTTATGCAAGGATCGGCGGAGTTGCCCAAGATATAACCGATGAGGCGATTCATGCGATAAGGGAGTTTATTGATAATTTTCCAAAAGAGCTCGAACAGTGTGAGAAGCTGTTGAACAAGAATAGAATTTTCATTGAAAGAACGGATGGGATCGGCGTGATAACAAAAGAGCAGGCAATTGACATTGGTCTAAGTGGTCCAAATTTGAGAGCGGTTGGTGTGCCAAGAGATTTAAGGAAAGATGAGCCATATCTTGTTTACGATGAGCTTGATTTTGATATTCCTGTTTATGAAGATGGTGATTGTCTTGCGCGTTATTATGTTCGCCTTGATGAGATGAAAGAAAGTGTTAAAATCGTGAGACAGTGTGTTGAGAAGTTGCCATCGGGTCCTGTCAGAGCCGATGAGCCAAAAGCAACTCATCCGAAAAAGGAGAAAATTTATACAAAGATGGAAGAACTGATCCATGATTTTATCATCACAAACTTTGGTGGTACACCTCCAGTTGGTGAGGTTTATCATGGCGTTGAAAATCCAAAGGGAGAACTTGGTTTTTATATTGTAAGCGATGGGACTGGTTATCCTTGGAGATTGAAAGTTAGATCTC
>JBKBWH010000046.1:0-10966 GCA_046289115.1 Candidatus Kryptonium sp. | reverse complement strand
GGTGTGGTAATTCATACGACGCAATTGCAAGCTTAGGCGTTAACACATTGCTTGAACCGGGTGAAGAAAAAGAAATTATATTTACCCTTGGGGCTATTATTGAAGATTTTGAAAGCGCGGAGGAGCTGATAAAAAAATATAAATCAATTCAGCAGGTAAATATTGAACTTGATAAAGTTAAAAGCAAATGGAAAGAAATTGTGGATGTCCTATATGTCCAAACCCCTGACGAAAGTTTAAATGTAATGGTGAACGCATGGTTAAAATACCAAACGATATCAGGAAGACTATGGGGAAGAAGTGCATACTACCAGATTGGAGGTGCTTATGGCTTCAGAGATCAACTTCAAGATTCCCTCCTGTTCCTTTATATTGATCCTGAAAAAACCAAACAGCAAATTATACTGCATGCAAAACATCAGTTTAAAAATGGTATAGTTTACCATTGGTGGCACCCAATTACTGAACAAGGTCTTGTTAACGAAATTTCAGATAATCGCTTATGGCTTCCTTTCACCGTTATAAAATATATTGAAGAAACGGGCGATCTTTCCATACTCGATGAACCAGTTCCATTTGTTGATGATCCGAATCCAGTTACCCTATATGAACACTGCATCCGCGCGATTGACTTGTCATTATCTAAATTTAGTGCTCGTGGTTTGCCTCTTATTGGTGCTGGTGATTGGAATGACGGCTTAAATGCTGTTGGTCTCGATGGCAAGGGTGAATCAATTTGGCTTGCCCATTTTCTTTATAAGATTCTAATTGATTTCTCCGAAATAGCTGAAATGAAAAATGATAAAGAAAAAAGAGAATCTTACAGGGAAAAGGCAAAAAAATTAAAACAAGCTATAAATGAAATTGCATGGGAAGAGGAGTGGTATTTTAGAGCTACTAAAGATAATGGTGAAAAAATTGGTTCAAAGGATAACGAGTTTGGCAAAATTTTTCTCAATGCCCAAACATGGGCAATTATTGCAGGGGTAGCTGACTCAGAGAAATCTCATATAGCAATGAACTCAGTAGAAAAATATCTTGAATGCGAAATTGGACCGCTTCTTTTATACCCAGCGTATAAAAAACCTGATCCATACATTGGATATTTGACAAGATATGCTCCCGGAATGAGAGAAAATGGCGGCGTCTATACACACGCTGCAACCTGGTGCATAATAGCAGAAGCACTTTTAAAAAGAAACCATCAAGCCTACAGACTTCTCTCCAAAATAAATCCAGCCAACCCTAATAAAGATATTGACAGATATTGCGCTGAACCATATGTGACCTCAGGAAACATTGAAGGACCTGAATCGCCCTTTTTTGGAAGAGCCGGATGGACTTGGTATACAGGCTCATCCGCATGGCTTTTAAGAGCTGTGGTTGACTATATCCTTGGAATAAGAGCCACATTTAAAGGACTTTATATCGATCCCTGTATTCCAGCTCACTGGAAATCATTTACCCTTAAGCGAATTTTTAGAAAGGCTGTATACCTTATCCAAGTCGAAAAATTATCCGAAGAGGGAATACCAAAGGTAAAGGAAGTTTATCTTAATGATGATCTTATTTTAAAAAATCAATCCGAGGAAACTGGCGTTCTCTTGCCAATTTTTGAACCCAATACAATTAACAGAATTAAAATTATTCTATGAAGTGTTTGTTCATCGCCATTTTCGGTTTTAGTTTCCTTTTTTTCTCATGCGCTGGAAAACAAGCAAACGATAAAACTATCACTTTCTGGAGTTTTGGTGCCGAAGGTGAAAATGTTCAAAAACTAATTAAAAAATTTGAAGATGAAAATCCGGGCGTAAAAGTAAAGGTTCAGCAAATACCTTGGACAGCTGCACATGAAAAACTTCTCACAGCATTTGCTGGTAATTCATTGCCGGATATGTGTCAACTTGGGAATACATGGATACCTGAATTTACACTTATAAATTCTCTTCAACCGCTGGATGAATTTATAAATAAATCAAGCATTGTGAAACCCGAGAATTTCTTTGCAGGAGTATGGGAAATGAATACTTATAATTCAAACATCATGGGAGTACCTTGGTATGTAGATGTGAGGTTATTGTTTTACAGAAGCGATATTTTAAAATCGATTGGTTATGATAAACCACCACAAACATGGGACGAATTATTGAAAGCATGTGAGTTAATAAAGCAAAAATCAAATGGGAAAAAATACGGTATATTTCTACCAACAAACGAATGGCAACCGATTGTTTTATTTGCTCTTGAATCTCGCGCAACAATTTTAAAAGACAGTGGATGTTATGCTTTTTTTGATGATGAGAGATTTGTTAGCGCATTTGAATTTTTAAGAGAATTTTACCGCAGGGGATATTCCCCTTCATCATGGATCGAAATACAAAACATTTATCAGGGATTCGCAGAGGGATACATAGCAATGTATATAACAGGTCCATGGAACGTTGGTGAATTTCGTAAGCGACTTCCCGATAGCATACAAAACAAATGGATGACAGCACCACTACCCGGAAAATTTTCTTTTCCGGGCGTTTCACTTCCAGGCGGTTCAAGTCTTGTAATTTTTAAAACATCAAAAAATAAGGAGATCGCGTGGAAATTAATAGAATTTTTGACGAGGCCTGAAACGCAGATTGAATTTTACAAGTTAACAGGTGATCTCCCCTCAAATATTTATGCATGGCAAGATAGCTTGCTTAAACATGACAAACATATGGATGCTTTCTTTATCCAACTTCAAAACCTAAGCCCGACTCCAAAAGTAGCTGAATGGGAACAAATTGCTATGAAATTAACGGAATCTGTTGAGCTTGCGGCAGCTACAAATATACCTACTCCAGAGATTTTAAACTCTTTAGGAAAAGAAGTTAATAGAATTCTCGAAAAAAGACGGTGGATTATAAAACACATGGCAAATTAAAAGTGGGAAAGTTTAGAACCACATCTCTGGTGATTTTTATGTTCCTTGGACCTTCCCTATTTGCGATATCCTTTTTCTTCATAATCCCCGTAGTTTTAGCTTTTTTTATTAGCCTTACAGACTTTGATATATATTCACTTGGAAATTTTAACCTAATTCGTTTTGCTGGAATAGAAAACTATAAAAAATTATTTGCAGATCCACTATTTTGGAAATCTCTTTTTAACACATTTTACTTCGTTTTCGTTGGTGGTCCTATATCAATCTTTGTATCTTTACTCTCTGCTTTACTTATAAATTCAAAGATTACAAAATTCAAAAAGCTGATTCGATTTATGTTTTTTGCTCCAGTTGTGACAACGCTTGTCGCTGTCGCTATTGTATGGAGATATTTATATCATCCGAGATTTGGAGCTTTCAACTATTTCCTTTCTATTTTAGGAATTAATCCAATTAACTGGCTCGGGGATCCAAGATTTGCCATGCCAGCTATCATTTTGCTTGCCGTTTGGAAAAATTTTGGATATAATATGCTTATATTTATCGCCGGGTTGCAGAATATCCCTGAGGAGCTATATGAGGCTGCTAAAATTGATGGTGCGTCCGCATTCCAGCAGTTTAAAAATATAACCTTACCGATGCTTGCACCAACAACTTTGTTTGTAACCTTGACAACTATGATCGGCTACTTTCAACTTTTTGCAGAACCTTATGTGATGACGCAAGGCGGACCTATGAATTCAACCCTTAGTATTGTGCTTTTAATGTATCAGCATGGCTTCAGATGGTGGAATATGGGTTATTCAACAACCATTGCCTTTTCGTTGTTTTTTATCATCCTCGTTTTCTCAATCCTCCAACTGAAAATTCAAAGGAAAGGTTATACTTTATGAAAAATTTCTACAAGGTAATTTTTAACTTACTCCTTATTATAGCTGGCTTAAGCACTTTGTTCCCTCTATTATGGATGATATCTGCTTCCCTTATGAAACCAGGAGAAGCAAGCACAGTTCCATTAAAATTAATTCCCGAAAATTTTACGCTCGGAAACTATGAAATCCTTTTCTCAAGGTTAAACTTGTTCAGATATTTCTTAAATAGCATTATAATTTCAATTAGTGCAACTTTCATTTCCCTCTTTTTCAATTCACTCGCCGGATATGCTTTTGCCAAATTGCAATTTAATGGAAGAGATAAACTTTTTAATTTCTTGCTCTCGCTTATGATCATACCTGGTCAAGTGACAATGCTTCCATTGTTTTTGATCTTAAAAAATCTCGGGTTGGTTAATACTTACATCGGCGCTATAATCCCCGGCATGACATCTGTGTTTGGCATATTCATGATGAGACAATTTATCATCACTATACCTGATAGCTTGATAGAATCAGCTAAAATAGATGGAGCTGGGGAGTTCCAAATATATTTGAAAATTATACTTCCGCTGTGCAAACCAGCTTTAGTTACACTTGGGCTCTTCACTTTTATCGGGATATGGAACGACTTTCTATGGCCACTTATTATCATGACCGATAATTCTATGTATACATTGCCTGTTGCGATCGCCAACCTTATGGGTGAACATGCACCTGATACTGAATTGATGATGTCCGGGTCGGTTGTCACTGTATTGCCAACAATCTTTGCCCTTACAATTGCTCAAAGATATTACATTCAAGGAATTATGGCAGGAAGTTTAAAAGAATAAAAATAAAACGATAAAGCAACAATGAACAATGGTAAACTCTTAATTAAAATTATCAATATTTGGTTAACCAGTTTTCTTTTCACTGCATTTGCTCAACTCCCGAAACCCCAAAACTTCCAAGTGCGCCCACTCGATGGAAAAGTTCATCTCAAATGGGATAAAATAAACTCATCAAATTTAAAAGGCTATAGGATTTACAGATCTACTGATAAACTCAATTTTACAACATTAAATAAAACTTTAATCTTAAAGACCGAATTTATTGATCAGCGGGCATACAACGATACTTTGTATTTTTATTTTGTGGTCGGCGTGGATTATCAGGGTAATGAAGGGATGCCTTCCGATACAGTTTCAGCTAAACCATATAGAATGACCGACGAAGAGTTCCTTGAAATGGTTCAGGAATTTACATTTAGATACTTCATGGTTGCCTCTAATCCAGAAAATGGGATGATATCTGATAGAATTACATCGCAAGGTCCTTCAAGGCACTGCAGCATTGCAGCAATCGGCTTCGGTTTAACAGCATATGCGGTCGGTGTTGAACGTGGATGGATAACAAGAGACACTGCAAAATACAGGGTATTAAAAACCTTACAATGGCTTTGGAATGGACCACAGGGAAATAGCATTTATGGAACAACTGGATATAAAGGATGGTTTTACCACTTCCTTGACTTTTACACCGGCTTGCGGTCCGATGCAAATGTAGAACTTTCCACTGTTGATACCCAACTTCTCCTTCATGGGATTCTATTTTGTAAAGAATATTTCAATCAAAATGATGAAATCGAAAGACAGATAAGAGCTCTTGCTGATTCTATCTATCTAAGAGTTGATTTCGCCTGGGCCACAACTTCTGAGGGTGGGATAGCGATGTACTGGAAACCAGAATTAGGCGATAAACCTTATGATAGAAGTTGGTATGGTTATAATGAAATGATGGGTCTCTACATATTAGCCCTTGGATCGCCATCAAAACCAACGACTAATCCCTCTGCATGGAAAGTTTATACAAAAGATTATGAATCGCAATGGAAACCGTTCATGGGTTATGTCTTTTTAAATTTCCCTCCACTTTTTGGACATCAATATACACACGTTTGGATTGACTTCAGAGGAATACAAGATGAATTTATGCGCTCGAAAGGTATTGATTATTTTGAGAACTCAAGACGAGCTACTTATGCCAATAGAGCTTACTGCATTGCAAATCCGAACCGATATAAAGGTTATCATAAACTTTCATGGGGTTTAACTGCAAGCGATAACCCTTGGGGCTATAAAGCCCACGGCGCATCCGGTGGACCATGGGACGATAATGGAACCATTGCTCCCACTGCACCCGGCGGTTCAATCCCCTTCGCCCCAGAAATATGTATCCCAACGCTTAGATATATGTACGATTCAATTTATGTTGGCGAAAACTACCTTTGGGGTGAATATGGGTTTAAAGATGCTTACAACCTTCAAAATGATTGGATTGCGTCCGATTACATTGGTATTGACCAAGGACCAATTCTTCTAATGATTGAGAATTATAGAACTGGATTGATATGGAAATATATGCGAAAAGAACCCTACACGATCACCGGACTTAAAAAAGCTGGCTTTACCGGTGGTTGGCTTGATTCAACATTTAATGATATACCCATGCAAAATAATGAACCTTATGAATTCAATCTTGGACAAAATTTTCCAAACCCATTTAACTCAACCACAATAATACCGTTTCAGGTCCCCGAGGATTCATATGTAACTTTGAATCTTTATAACTTAAATTGCCAAAAAATTAATACACTTCTAAAAACGGAACTTTCAAAAGGTAAATATGAAATTGCGATTGATTCTCGAGAACTCTCAAGCGGGATATATATTTACAATTTAACATGTTTGACCAAAAGAAACGAACGACTATTTACATCTGCCCGAAAAATGGTGGTTTTAAAATAAAACCTTGCTGAAATCATGGAAGTAACTTTAAAAAACAATACAATATATGTTAACAATAAGCCAACCTTCATATACTCCGGCGAAATTCATTATTTCAGAATTAAATATGATGAATGGGAGGATAGAATTTTAAAGGCGAAAGATGCTGGGCTTAACTGCATTAGCTCATATATACCATGGATATGGCATGAACCAAAAGAAGGTTTTTTCGATTTTACAGGAGAAACGCTTAAAGAAAGGAATTTACTTCACTTTATTGACCTTGTAAATAAGCATGGGCTTTTCTTTATAGCTAGGATTGGACCTTACTTCAATGCAGAGTTAATATTCGACGGACTGCCAGCATGGTTAGTTAAAAATAAAAAAATAAAACGAGCCTCAGAAAAAGTACCTCATTTCTTGTCGTATCTTGACTCTGAATTCCTTGATTATATAAATAGATGGTATTCAGCTCTCCTGCCACATATAGCTCAGCGTCAAATAACCCGGAACGGAAATATCATCCTTATCCAACTTTGCAATGAGATTGGGGTATTGAATTGGCTAAATAAGCAACCCGACTTATCAAAAAATGCTGAGAATTTATTTAAAAAATATATAAAAAGATTGACAGGCAAAACTATAACTCAACATGAACTACTTAAACCACTGAATAAATTAACTGAAACTTTCGAAAAATCTATTTACCTTTCAAATTTTTACTCCTTTTATTTTGCCCATTACTTTAAAACTCTTAAAAACTTCACACTACAGCATGGAATAGAAATTCCTTTCATAGCAAATGTAGCTCAATTTGAGGATTTTCACGATAGAGGAAGAGCTTTTGATGCAATCACAACAGCATTCACATTTGATGAATTTACAGAAAAAGATCCAAATGTGCTTCTTGCCGGGGATTTCTATCCAAAAAGAATTGATTATGATAATTTCCACGACACTATCATAGCGATTGAAATTTTAAAAACCTTCTCACACCAAAATAATCCTGTTTTATGTATGGAACTTCAATCGGGATTTATTCACGATAGACCTAAAATTTACCCTTCAGATGTTGAACTACTAACCAACACTTGCATAGGTCATGGAGTTGCCGGCGTAAATTTTTATATGTTCTCGGGAGGTGTAAACTATGAAAAAATTGGTGTATATGGAAGATGGCACGATTGGCAATCACCTATCTCTTGGGATGGAACTCTTAAAAAGAGCTACTATACGATCAAAACAATTTCCAAAAACATAAATAACCTTAGCGAGCTTGAAAAAGTTTATGATGTTTATGTTGGAATATACAAGCCTTATTTCTCAACTATGTTTCTGAAAGGCAAGTTAATTGACGAAATCATAAATGCAAGAAACCTGTATTTTCACGATGGCCTCCTCTGCCTTTTGTCAACAATGAACCTTAATTTTAAACTCATTAACATAGAAAAAAATAACTTATTCAACTTTGACCATCTCTTACTTTTTTCCTTTGACTGGATGGATGAAGAAACTCAAACAAAGCTTATAAACTTTGCCAATGAAAAAACACTTTTCCTTTTTTACGATATCCCTACACAAAACTTAAAAGGTCAAAAAACGACAATTTTTAAAGACGTCCTTAATATAAAAGAAATTGAAAAGTTTAAAGTTAACAACAAACAGAACAAACCAGACGATTATTATAAATTTATCAACATATTTAACGAAGAAATACCGATATTCAGCCAAATTACAACTGTTGAACTTAATGACAATTTCACTGAGATAGCCAGATTTAAAAATAAACTTGCTGGTTTTGCTAAAAGAACAGAAAATGGTAAAATCGTTTTTTTGGGCTTTGGGATAAACCATCGATATAGTTATCAAATAAACATTATGAAAAATATACTTGGGCTTGCTGGGATAAAACCTCGAGTCATATGTTCACCTGAGGATATCCACGCCTCTCTTCTGCGAAAGAAAGATAGATATTATTTGTTCATCGCAAACTATCATGAAGAAGAAAAGGAGGTTAAGGTGACAATTTATGTAGATGGACGAGAACCCATAAACTTAAAACTTTTACTTCAACCAAAAAAATCAAAAATCATTGAAATATGAAACAAATAATCCCATTGGTAGGCAAAGGTCTCTTTTTGCTTCTTTTCCCACTGTCCTTTGCTGTTTCAAAAGGTTTAAACGATACTATATCTACCGTATTGCTTGATAACTTCGAAAATTTATCTTTATGGGAAAAAGTAAAAAGTGATGGCGTCGATATTGAAATTTCCAATGAGCCAGGGATAGATGATAAATGCATTCGGATCGATTTTAATTTTAAACTCGGTTCAGGATACTGTGGCATAAAAAAAGAACTTAATCTGACCCTCCCAGACAATTACCAGTTCACTTTTTACATTAAAGGCAATGCTTCCCCCAATAATCTCGAATTTAAACTTATTGACTCAACCGGTGAGAATGTTTGGTGGCTTAATCAAAGAAATTTTGAATTTAACTCGAATTGGGAAAAAATCACAATCAAGAAAAGGTATATATCCTTTGCTTGGGGTCCTGCAGGAGGCGGTGAAATCAAAAAAATTGGCTTTATTGAAATTATAATTTCATCATCCACAGGTGGAAGTGGAACGGTATATATTGATAAACTTGAACTTGAGAAAATTGAGCCTGATTCAATAAGACAAAAAATAAGCGAATTTGAGATTTCATCATCGTCAGGGGAGATTTACAATGCAATTGATCATAACCCATTAACATTTTGGGAATCCGAGGAAGAAAAACCTTATATAGCAATAGACCTTAAATCTGTGAAAGAATACGGTGGACTTGTTATCAACTGGTCCGAAGAACATTATGCTGATAAGTATAAAATTTTAACATCTATGGATTCCAGTGAATGGAATGAAGTTTATTCAGTTAAAAACGGAACAGGTGGAAAAAACTATATATTTCTTAAAGATTGCGAATCAAGATTTATAAAAATTCAACTGCTTAATTCCCACACAGGAAGGTATAAAATTTACGAAATATCTATAAAGGACCCATCTTTTTCATCCTCCATCAATGAGTTTTTTAAATATATAGCTGGTGATTTTCCTGAGGGTTACTTTCCAAAATATTTCAGGGGAAAACAAACTTACTGGACTGTGATTGGACTTCCCTACGATAAAAAAGAAGCTCTCGTTTCGGAAGATGGAGTTATAGAAGTTGATAAATCCGGATTTACAATAGAACCATTCCTTTTAATCAATGGGAAATTTTACACTTACAATGACGCATCAATTACGCAATCTCTTGAAGAGGAGTATCTGCCGATCCCAGTTGTAAACTGGCAAATAGGTTCAATTAAACTCGAGATAAAAAGTTTCGTTTCAGGAAGTGATGATTCATCCTTTATAATGGTTAGATATAAATTAGAAAACACTAGTAAAAAAGCGATCGCCGGAGACCTATTTATCACTATAAGACCTTTTCAGATTCTTCCACCATGGCAACAGCTTAACATTATAGGTGGTGCTACAAAGATAAAAGAAATTTCGTATAGCGACCAAATAATAAAGGTCGATGACAAGAAAATTATACTTAAATCAACACCGGACGATGTTGGATTTTCCGAGTTTGAGCATGGTGAAATAATCAAACATTTATCAATCGGGATTCTGCCCGAAAAGAAAAATGTAAGATGCGATTTTGGCTATGCCTCTGGTGCAATTAAATACAGATTTACCTTAAAAGACAAAGCAACAAAGTCATTTTATTTAATAATTCCGCTTCACGGGAATCAAAACTTACTTCACCTTAAGGATAAAAACTTCGATGAGGAGTTGAGCAAAGTTAAAAATCTATGGAAGGATTTGCTTAATTTAAAAACCTCGAATGAAAAAATTGTGCTTAGGGTTCCGGATCAAAAACTTGTAAACACTCTTAAAAGTAACCTTGCTTATATATTTATAAATGCAGATAAACCAAAGAATAATCAAAAAGAGATATCTCTTCAACCCGGGTCAAGGACTTATGAAAGGTCATGGATAAGGGATGGCTCTTTAATTTCAAATTCTCTCCTATATTTTGGATTTTACGAGATTGTAAGACAATACATAGAGTGGTATAGTAAATATCAATATGAAAACGGTAAAATCCCCTGCGTGGTTGATTCCCGCGGACCAGATCCAGTTCCCGAACATGACAGCAATGGTGAATTTATTTATCTACTGGCAAACTACTTTAAATTCACAAAGGATACTTCCCTTTTACAAAACAAATTTGAAACTGTTAAAAAAGCGGTCGATTACATATCTTATTTAACTTCTCTTAGAAAAACCGCCGAATTTAAATTCGAAGACAAAAGAGCATACTATGGGCTCTTAACAGAATCAATAAGCCATGAGGGATATTCCGCCAAACCT